>CANNUR010000004.1 GCA_947523045.1 uncultured Prosthecobacter sp. | reverse complement strand
GATCGCCTGCTCGGGAGGCAGCCGCTGTTGGGAGCGCCGCGCCGGCACTGGGCGCTGGCGCGTTTCTGCCAGGTGTTTCATGCCGGTCTGCTGGCGGCGCTGCGGCCCTCCGACTGCTGCCGGCTGGCGGGCGAGGCGGCGCAGTCCGGTGCCCTGCGCGCCGGCGGTGAGGCCGCGGCGCGGCGGGTGGAAACCGGCGAACCGCTGGCCGAAGCCCTGGCGGTGACGGCCGCCTTTGATCCGCTCTTCGTCAATGCGGTTGCCACGGCCGAGGTCGCCGGCGGGCTCGACGATGAGATGCGCCGGTGGGCGCAGGCCGAGAGCCTGCGTGCCGCCGAGGCGGTGGAGCGGGCCGCAGTGTGGCTGCCGCGCGTCGGTTACGCCCTCGTGGTCGTTTACGTGGTCTGGCGCATCTTCGGCCTGATGCTCGGCTATTTCGCCGAATTCAGTCGTTTGCTGGAGGCTTGAGTCCCGCGGCGGTGCCGGCTCAGGGCTTCGCCACCCGCAGGGCCGGCAGGTCCACGAGGATGTTGCTGCTGCGCATCAGCGTTTCGCCGACGAGCAGGGCATCGGCGCCGGCCTCGGCGAGGCGCTCGGCGTCGGCCGGGGTTTTGATGCCGCTTTCGGCGACGAGCAGGATGTCGTCGGGCACCTCCTCGGCGAGGGCCTCGGTGGTGGCGAGATCGACGGTGAAGGTCTTCAGGTTGCGGTTGTTGACGCCGATGATGCGGGCGTCGGTGGCGAGGGCGCGCTCGAGCTCGGGCAGGTCGTGCACCTCGACCAGGGCGTCGAGCTGGTAGGTGTGGGCGACTTCGAGCAGGTGTTCGAGGGTCGGCTGGTCGAGGGCGGCGACGATGAGCAGGATGGCGTCGGCACCGGCGACCACGGCTTCAAAGATCTGCGCCTCATGAATGATGAAATCCTTGCGCAGGCAGGGGATGTCGACCTGCGAACGGATGAGCGAGAGGTACTCAAGGCGGCCCTGGAAGTACTTTTCGTCGGTGAGGATCGACAGCGCGTTGGCACCGGCCTTCTCGTAGCCGCGGGCGATGGTGAGCGGATCGAAATCGGCGGCGATGGTGCCGGCCGAGGGCGAGGCGCGCTTCACCTCGGCGATCATTGCCAGGCGGGTCGGGTCGGCGCGCAGGGCGTCGGAGAAGGAGCGGACATCGTCGCGCAGGGCGGCGGCGGCGCGCAGCTTGTCGACGCGCGGCAGCAGTTTTTCGACCTCGGTGCGCTTGTGCGCGATGATCTCGTCCAGCTTGTTCATGGGGCGCGGAAGATGGGGCGGAGTGGCGCGGACGCAAGCGGGGGTTGCGGTCGGACCCGCGGACATCGCGGTCTTCGATCTCTCGGACTTGGGTTGGATCCAGAGGTGGGTAGAAGATTCGCGGAAGGGCAGACGGGGAGGCTCCGCGGGGTTGCGGGTCGCCGCCCCGCGCTGCAGAAGGCCGTTACAGCGCGGCGTCCCGGACGACCTTGCCGCCGAGCGAGAGGATGCGGGCCTTGCCCTTGGCATCCTCGGCCTCGGCGATCTGGCCGGCGCGCACGTACATCTGCGACAGGCCGGTCCAGGCGAGCAGGTCGTTCGGCCGCAGGGTGGTGGCCATCAGGCCGGCGCCGATCGCCTCCTTCACTTCGCCGGTCTTGAGCAGGGCCATGCCGAGCGCGTGCCAGCCGTCAAAAAACTGCGGGTCGAGGCCGACACAGCGTCGGTACAGGGCGACCGCCTCGTCGAGCTCGCCGAGGGCGAGATGGCCGTTGGCCTCGTCGAAGAGGGCCTCGCGCTCGGCGGCGGGATCGCTCATGGCGGGGTGCGTCAGGCGCCCTCCGCGGTTTCCTTGAGGAGCAGGCGCGGCTTGGCGGCGTCGCGCAGCTTGCCAAACCAGGTGTCGAAGAGGCGGCGCTGGTCCATGTCGGCGCGGGCGCGGGCGAGGTTGTCGCGCAGGGCGGCAGCGTCCTCGCGCTTGCGCAGTTCCTTGGCCTCGACGTAGGCGAGCAGGGCGCCGGTTTCGGTGTCGATGCTGGCGCTGAGGCCGCCGGCGGGCAGGTCGCGCACGGCACCGGCGATCTCGTAGGCGTTGGCCAGTTCGGCCGGCGGTTCGGAGATGGTGAGCTCGCTGACGGGCGACAGGGTCAGCTTCAGTTCCTTGGCGAGGTCGGCGATCTTCTTGCCTTCGCCGAGGCCTTTGCTGAGGGCTTCGCGGGCGTCGTTGACGGCCTTAGTCAGGCCCTCCTGGGCCTTCTGGGCGACGAGAGTCTCGCGCACCTTGTCCTTCACTTCGGCGAGTTCCTGCTGCTTCGATTCCTCGACCTGGCTGACGGTGAAGATGTAGTAGCCGTTGGCACCCTTGACCGGGTCGCTGATCGGGCGCGACTGCGGATTGAGGGCGAAGGCCAGCTCGAGCAGTTCGGCTTCATTCTTGAGCGCCTCGGGGGCGGCTTCGCGGGTGAACAGCTCGGTCTTCTGCGCAGTTTCCTTGAGTTGTTTAACAATCTCGTCAAACTTGGCACCGGGGGCGATGCTGGCGTCGTTGAACTTGTTGACGCGTTCGACGACCTCGCGCTGGCGCTTCTGGCGCTCTTCGAGCGGGACGTTTTCCTGCTCCTTCGGGTTTTCGAAGAAGACATAGCGGAGGGCGCGCTTTTCAGCCGTCTTGTAGGTCTCCTTGTTCTCCTCGTAGGACTTGGCGATTTCCTCGTCGGTGACCTTGGCGGTCTTCTTGAAGTCCTCGAGCTTGAAGGCGATCGTCGCCACCTTGAGGGTCTGGTGCTCGCTGGCGTAGCTCTTTTCCACTTCGAGCGGACCGGCGACGTAGTTGCCGCCGGCGAGGTCGCGCAGCTTGGTGAGGCCGACGCTGAGCTTCATGATTTCCAGCATGTCGGCGCCGTTGAAGCCGTAGGCGCCGAGCATCTGCTCGGCGTTGTAGGCGCGCTGCGGGCTGAAGGCGCCGTTTTCCATGAGGGCCGGCAGCTTTTCCAGGGCGGCCTTGGCCTCGGCATCGCTCGGGGTCACGCCCAGGCGGTCCATCTCGCGCTGCAGGATGACCTGGTTGATCGCCACATCGGCGCCACCGCCGCTGCGCGACAGGCCGGACATCAGGTCGAACAGCTGCAGCATGTAGATGACCTGCATGCGCCGGCCGAGGCGCTGGGCCTCGGCGACAGTGTAAGTGCGGCCGTAGACCTCGAAGGCCGGATCGGTCGGTTGGGCCTGGACGCTGTCGCGGCCCGATTTCCAGCCGCCCCAGACGGAGAAGCTGATGATGATGACCACGGTGACGGTGATCAGGAAGGCACCTCGGTGGCGGCGGAAAAATTCGAGCATGGCGGGCAGTCGGTTCGGTGGGCGCGCAAGTAAGCCGCCCTCCCCGGCGGGGCAACCGGAAAATCGGTCAGCGCCGGACGATGATTTCGTCCACCTCAATGACCCGGGCCTCGCCCGGGGGGGGCGGTTCGACGGGCGGCGGGGGTTCCGGCGGCTTGGAACTGGGCAGGCGCGAGCGCACGGCGTAGACGACGGCGGCAACGGCGGAAACGATCAGGCCGAGGGCGGCGACGAAGGCGCCGAGGAAGACCAGGAGCGAGATCAGGACCGAGGCCAGCAGCAGGGCGGCACCGAGGCGGAGCACGCTGCGCCAGCCGGCGCGGCGCGGGGTGGCGGACCCATGCAGGACGTAAATCGGCATGCCTCAGAATGCCCCGGATTGGCCCGGGCACAAGGGGAGGCCGCTTCCAAAATCCGCCGATTTCTCCACCTGCCGGCGGGTCGGCGGGCGCCGGATTTTCCTTTGACCCCGCTTCGGCGCGCGGCTACAACGCCTGCGCCCATGTCTGCTTCCGACCGCCAACACACCCTCGCCAAGGCCGCCTCGATCACCGGCACCTCGCTGCACACCGGCGAGCAGGTGACCCTGACCCTGCAGCCGGCGCCGGAGAACTTCGGCTTCAAGTTCCGGCGCGTGGACCTGGAGGACAAACCCTTCATCCCGGCCCTGGTCGAGAAGGTGCAGAAGGTCGAACGCGCCACCACGATCGCCGAGGGCGGCGTTAACGTCCACACCGTCGAGCACGTCATCTCCGCCCTCACCGGCATGGGCGTCGACAACGCCATCATCGAGATGGACGCCAACGAGCCGCCGATCGTCGATGGCAGCTCGCAGCCGTTTGTCGAACTGATCAAGAAGGCCGGCCTGCAGGAGCAGTCGGAGCCGCGCAAGGTCTTTGAGATCCGCGAGCCGATCTACCAGGAGACTCGCGACGGCACGATCCTGACCATCGTGCCCGACAAAAAATTCCGCGTCAGTTGCACCAATGTCGGCCCCGGTGGCCGGTTCACTCAGTACCTGTCGCTGGAGATCAACCCGGAGACCTATGAGAAGGAGATCGCCCCGGCGCGCACCTTCGTTTACTACGAGGACATCGCTCCGCTCATGGAGAAGGGCCTGATCAAGGGTGGCACGCTCGAAGCGGCCGTCGTTGTCCGCGGTGAAACCCTGCTGTCGAAGCAGCCGCTGCGTTTCAAGGACGAGTTCGTCCGCCACAAGATCCTCGACATCGTCGGCGACCTCATGCTTTCCGGCAAGCGCATCCGCGGCCACGTCATCGCCGTGCGCCCGGGCCACGGCCCGAACACCGAGATGGCCCGCGCGGTGGTCGCCCAGTACAACGCCATGCGCGCCATGGTGCCGCCAACGATCAACATCCCCAGCGGCGAGGCGGTGCTCGACATCAACGAGGTGATGCGCATCCTGCCGCACCGCTACCCCTTCCTGCTGGTCGACCGCATCGTCGGCTTCGAGGGCGAGAACAAGTGCACCGGCGTCAAGAACGTCACCATCAACGAGCCCTTCTTCCAGGGCCACTTCCCCGGTCACCCGATCATGCCCGGCGTGCTCCAGCTTGAGGCCATGGCCCAGGTCGCCAGCATTGTCCTGCTGCGCATGCCCGGCAACCAGGGCAAGATCGGCTATTTCATGAGCGCCAACAACGTCAAGTGGCGCAAACCAGTCCTGCCCGGCGACACCCTCATCATCGAAACCGAGATGCTCAAGGTGAAGCGCAGCATCGCCCAGGCCGCCGGCCGCTGCATCGTCAACGGCCAGGTGGTTTCCGAGGCCGACCTCATGTTCAGCGTCGTCGACCGCTGAAGCCCCTCCCACCCGTGAATTCGATCCATCCCACCGCCCTCATCGATCCCTCGGCCCGTCTTGGCGACGGCGTCACGGTGGGACCCTACTGCATCGTCGGGCCGCAGGTCGAGCTCGGCGACGGTTGTCACCTTCAGCATCACGTGACGATCCTGGGCCCCTCCAGGATCGGCCGCGACAACCAGTTTTACGCCTACACCTCGATTGGTCAGCAGACCCAGGATTTGAAATATCAGGGCGAGCCGACCTGGCTGGAAGTGGGCGATGGCAACACCTTCCGGGAGTTCTGCACCGTGCATCGCGCCACCAGCCCGGGCGACAGGACGATCATCGGCAGCCACAACCACTTCCTCTCCTACGTCCACATTGCCCACGACTGCATCGTCGGCAGTCACGTCATTTTCTCCAACAACGGCACCCTCGCCGGCCACGTGACCGTGGAGGACCACGTCATCCTCGGTGGCCTGAGCGCCGTCCACCAGTTTTGTCGCATCGGCACGCGCGCCATCATCGGCGGCTGCTCGAAGATCGTTCAGGACGTGCCGCCCTTCTGCACCGCCGATGGCAATCCGGCACGCGCCCGCGGCCTCAACCTGGTCGGCCTGCAGCGCGCCGGCTTCAGTCGCGAGCAAATTCGCGCCCTGCGCCTGGCCTTCCGCAAGGTCTATCGCAGCGGTCTCAACAACGCCCAGGCGGTCGAGGAACTGCGCGCCGGCGAGCTGACCCCCGAGGCGGCTGTCTTCACGGAATTTGTCGCCACGACGAAACGCGGCATTATTGTGGGTGGCAAAAACGCCGCGGATGGGGAAGACTGAGCGTCAATCCGCGGAATCAGTCCGGCCGGTTTGGACGCCGACCGCGGTTTCCGAGTGATGCCGAAGTTCGTAACCCCTTCACCGTCATGAAGCTCTTCTCTGCCTGCCTGCTGGTGTCGAGTCTCCTCGTGCAGGTTTCCTGCTCGACCAGCCCCCAATACCGCGAGGTGCGCCGCCAGGCGCCCGGTGGCGGCTGGTATGTCGAGCGCATTCGCATCGATCCTGCCACAGCCGCCGCCCCAGCCCGTCGCCCCGTTCATGACGGCTCCTGGTGGAAGGGCGATCACCTGTCCGGCAGTCCGTCGATGACGATCAACCTGAGCGAGCAGCGGATCTACTACTACAAGGGCGGGCAGCTCGCGGGTGTGTCGACGATTTCGTCGGGTCGCGAGGGCTACTCGACACCGACCGGCAGCTTCAAAATCACGCAAAAGAACCGCGACCACAAATCCTCGCTCTACGGCAACTATGTCGATGCCCAGGGCAACATCCTGCAGAAGGAGGTCGATGTGCGCAAGGATCCCAAGCCGCCGGGCGCGCGCTTCGATGGCGCCGACATGCGCTACTTCATGCGTGTCACTGGTGCGGTTGGCATGCACGAGGGCTACCTGCCGGGGTTTCCGGCCTCGCACGGCTGCATCCGCCTGCCTCCGCACATGGCCCACGTCTTCTTCCGCGAGACGCCGCTGGGCACGCCGGTGAAAATTGTCGGCAGCACCCCGCCGCGGCCGACCTCCTGGGCGGTGCAGGCGCCTCCGCCTCCGCCGCAGCGATCGCTGCCCGGGCGCGTTCTGGATACTCTGCTGCCGCCCTCCCCGACGCGGCCGCCCTGGCCGCCGATGCCGCGGCCAAGCCGGCTGACGCCGGCGCCGCGCGGGTCGACCTATTTCCTTGAGTAGTTTCGGCTTCTGAAGCCGGGCCTGCGCTCAACGCCCGCCGCCGATCCGGTACAGTGCCGCCTCGGTGCGCAGGTAGAGCGCGCCATCGAGGGCGACCGGGCTGGCCATGAGTGTGCCGTCGAGCGTGTTTTGCGCGTCGATGCGGAAGGTTTTTTCCGCCGGCACCACCGAAACGACCCCCTCGCGGCTGCAGAAGTAGAGTTTGCCGTTGGCGACGATGGGCGAGGCGCTGAATTTGCCGCCCAGACGCTCACGGTAATGCACCTCGCCGGTGGTGGGTTCGACGCAACTGAGGATGCCGCCGTCATCGACGTAAAACAGCAGGCCGTTGGCGAGCACCGGCGAGGCCATCTTCGGCGCGTTCTTCGGGTTGCGCCAGGCGACCTCCGGCGTTTTCACGCCCGCGTACTTCACGGCGACCACCTGCGACTTGCCGTAGCTGGTGCCGACGTAGAAGCGTTCGGCGTCGGCCACAGGCCGCACCGGCATGGAGAAGCCGAGGCCGTCGTAGGCGACTTTCCAGAGTTCGCGACCGGTCGCCGGTTCGTAGCCGTAAACCCAGTTGGCCGCCGGGCTGACCACGACCGGCGCGCCGTTCATCTCGACGATCAGCGGCGTGCCGTAGGCCTTGCGCTGCTGGGGGCGCGGATCCATTTCGCCGCTGCGCGCGGTTTTCCAGGCGACCTTGCCCGTGGTCTTGTCGAAGGCGGCAATGAACTGGGCGTCGCTGCCATCGAAATGGACAATGAGGCGGTCCTGCCAGAGCACCGGCGAGGAGCCCGGACCGTTCTCATGCATCACCTGCAGCTCGCGGTTCGCCCACAGCACCTGCTGGGTCTGCGTGTCGAGGCAGGCGGTGCCGAGGCTGCCAAAATGGGTGTACAGCCGGCCGTTTTCGATGACCGGGCTGGGCGAGGCGTAGCTGTTGAGCTGGTGCGACCACTGCGGTTCGGCGACGTTGAGCAGCTCGAGGTCGTGCAGCAGCCTGCCGGTGCTGCGGTCGACGCAGAGGGCGCGCAGGCTGACCGAGGCGAGCACGGTGACCGGTTGGTCGCCGGTGTTGGCCTTCAACCGGCGCTCGGCCTCGGCCGGATCGGCGGCTTTTTCGATGGCCGTGGTCAGCCACAGGCGGTCGCCCTGAACGACAGGCGTCGAGTGGCCGCGTCCGGGCAGCGGCGTTTTCCAGGCGATGCCGGCGGTTTCGCTGAACGTGAGAGGCAGCTCGCCAGCGGCCTCGGCCTGTCCCTGACCGCCGGGGCCGCGCCATTCGGTCCAGTCGGTGGCGGAGAGCAGGCAGGTGGCGGTGAGTGGGAGAACGAGGAAGCGGATCATGCGCCAGCTTCAACGCCGCGTGCGGCGTGTCCCTGTCAAAGTGCCGCGGTGGAAGCGGCAGCACACCGATTCAGCGCCGACCGGTGCCACGCAGCACGCGCCATTCCTGGACGAGGGTGACGACCAGGGTCAGGGCGGTGAGCGGCAGGACGAAGACCCACATCATGCGCGAGTAGGCCGGCAGCGCCGCGTGGTGGGTGGCGTCGAAGAACAGGTAGACCGTGTAGGCGCCGTAGTAGGCGAGGAAGACCAGGCCCTCCCAGCGGCGGATCGTGCCGCCGGCGGTGAAAAAGACCGGCAGGCAGGCGACCGCCACCGCCAGCACGACCCAGAGGTCGAAGTCGCGCGCGCCCTCCGAGACGGGCAGGCCGGCCGGCGCCACCACGGCGCTGAGGCCCAGCACACAGAGGATGTTGAAGATGTTGCTGCCGACGACGTTGCCGACGGCGATGTCGCGCTCGCCCTTGAGGGCGGCGATGACCGAGGTGGCCACCTCGGGCAGGGAGGTGCCGGCGGCGACGATGGTGAGGCCGATGACGAGTTCGTTGACGCCCATGGCACGTGCCATCATGACCGCGCCATCGACCAGCCAGCGCGAGCCGAGCACGAGCAGGACCAGGCCGCCGATGACGAGGGCGAGGTTGAGGGCAACGGCCTTGGCGCCGCGGGCCGGCGCACCGTATTCCTCGGCGAACTCACCATCCTGGCCGGCCGCAGGTTCGCGGCGCGCCAGACGGATCTGCAGGATCACATAGGCGACGAGGCCAGCCGCCAGCAGGGCGCCGTCGAGGCGGCTGATGTCACCATCGCCGGCCAGTGGCAGCAGGGCGGCGGAGACGCCGATCATGATGGGAACATCCAGGCGGATCAGCTGGCGCGATACGACCAGCGGCGTGATCAGGGCCGACAGGCCAAGGATGAAGAGGACATTGAAGATGTTGCTGCCGAGCACGTTGCCGACCGCCAGGTCGGGCTGGCCGTTCCAGGCCGACTGCACGCTCACGGCCAGTTCCGGCGAACTGGTGCCGAAGGCGACCACGGTCAGGCCAATGACCAGCGGCGGGATGCCGAAGGCCGCGGCCAGGCGGGCCGCGCCGCGCACAAGGATTTCCGCGCCGACGACGAGCAGGACGAGGCCGAGAAGGAAGAGAACGAGGGTGAGGGCATCCATGGCGTGCCGCTCTTACGCGCCGCCTTCGCCGGCGTCAAGCCCGCCTCAGCGCGTCGCCTGCTTGCAGGCCTTGACGGTGTTGGCCATGAGCATGGCGATCGTCATCGGGCCGACCCCGCCCGGCACCGGCGTGATGGCGCGGCATTTCGGCGCGACCTCGTCGAAGGCGACGTCGCCCACCAGCTTGTAGCCCTTGTCCGTGCCCGGGGCCTCGACGCGGTTGATGCCGACGTCGATGACCACAGCGCCCTCCTTGACATGCTCGGCGCGCACGAATTCGGGCCGGCCAATGGCGGCGATGAGGATGTCGGCGCGACGCGTGATGGCGGCGAGGTCGCGGGTGCGCGAGTGGGCGACGGTCACCGTTGCATCGCCGCCCGGCCCCTTGGCCATGAGCAGCAGGGCCATCGGCTTGCCAACGATCATGCTGCGGCCGAGCACGACGACCTCGGCGCCCTTCGTCTCGATGCCGGCGTCGATCAGCAGCCGCTGGCAGCCGAGCGGCGTGCAGGGCACAAAGCCGCTCGGATCCTCGAGCGCTAGCTTGGCGACGTTGACCGGGTGAAAACCGTCGACGTCCTTGGCGGGGTAGATGGCGCGTACGATGGCGGCATCTTCGATGTGCGCCGGCGGCGGGCTCTGGACGAGGATGCCGTGGATGCTCGGATCCTCGTTGAGGGCGCGCACATGGGCCAGCAGTTCGTCCTGGCTCGTCGTCGCCGGCAGCTCGAGTTTCACCGAGTGCAGGCCGAGCTCGCGGCACTTCTTGTCCTTGGAGCGCACGTAGGCACGCGAGGCGGGGTCATCGCCGACCAGCACGACCGCCAGGCCCGGGCGACGGCCGGCGGCCGCCAGCTCGGCGATGTCACGGCGGCATTCTTCGAGGACTTTTTCGGCGACGGCGGTTCCGGAGATGAGTTGCATGTCCTCTCTTGAATCAGGCCGCCGCACGAGTCAAGGCGCGGGCTGGGGGCGCGGTCGCGGCGCCTTCTTCTGCGCCTTGGCCCGCTCCTCCGCCTCGGCGCTGAGCCGTTCGTCCTGTGCCTTCAGCCAGAGGTTCCAGTTCTTCGAGGGATTGGCACCGGTGTATTCATAGGTGTCAAAGATGGCGCCATTGCCGAGCGCGCGCGGGTCGCCCTCGACCTTGAGCAGCCCGAGCATGCGCTCGCGCAGCCCGGTCATGACGTCGGCAAAGGCCGGATCGTTGGCGAGATTGCGCACTCCGTGCGGGTCGTCGCTGAGGCGGTACAGTTCGTCGGCGGGCCGGAAGTTGAAGCTGAGGTCGAAGTAGTGGCCGCTAAGCAGCTTGACGACCTCCTTGGTCGGGCTGTCGTCGCAGTTGCCGAAGCCGGTCTCGGGGTTGCAGGCCGGCCAGCGCTCGGGGTGGTAGTTGCGCACGTACAAAAACTCCGGCGTGCGGATCGCCCGCACCGGATACCCGAGGTTGTTCGGCCGGCCCAAATCATGGCGCTCCTTGCCGGCGAGCATGACGTCGCGACCCTCAATCATGCCCGACTTGTCCGAGCGCAGCAGGTTGGCCAGGCTGCGGCCGGTCATCTGCGGATGCGCCGGCAGGCCGGCCAGTTCGAGATAGGTCGGCGCCAGATCGCGGACGTTGATGAAGTCGTCAACGACCCGGCCCGGCTTGACGACCCTGCCCCAGCGGGCGATCAGCGGCAGGCGGAAGCCGTCCTCATGGATCTGGCCCTTCACGTAGGGGAAGGGCATGCCGTGATCGGAGGTGGCGATGATGAGGGTGTTGTCGAGTTCGCCCGCCGCCTCCAGCGCGGCCAGGGCCCGGCCGATGTGGGCGTCGGCCCATTCGACCTCGACCGCGTAATCGGCCAGGTCGCTGCGCACGGCGCGCACATCGGGGAAGTAGGGCGGCACAACCACGTCCTCGAGCTTTTTGCCGAGGCGCACGCCGGAGTGCAGCTCGTAGGCGCGATGCGGTTCCTGGAAGCCGATCCAGAAACTGAACGGCGCGTCCTTGGGTCGCTGCGCCAGGAAGGCCTCGAAGTTGCGCGCGTAGTCGAGCTTGCCGATGCCGCTCGCCGGCGGCTCGGCCTTGTGCTCGTCGAACGACGGTCCCGCCGGGTTGCGGGTGCGACCGTGGTTCTTGAAGTCGCCCGGTCCCCAGCCCTTGCCGGTGAGACCGACCGCGTAACCCGCCGCCTCCAGCAGGTCGGGATAGACCTCGAACTTGCGCGGGAAGATGCTGTTGTGGACCGACAGCTCCTCCAGTTGCCAGGAGTTGCGCCCGGTCAGGATGCTGGCCCGGCAGGGACTGCACTTCGGGTTCGAGGTGAAGGCGTGGCGGAACAGCACACCCTCCTTCGCCAGGCGGTCGAGGTTCGGCGTCTTGATCCAGGGATTGCCGTAGGCGCCGACGCTGTCCCAGCTCATGTCATCGAAGATGAGGAAGAGAAAGTTCGGCCGCGGCTCCGCCGCAGGGGCGCAGGGCGACAGCACAACGAACAGCGACAGGACCAGCAGCAGCGTTTTCATCGCCGTGACAACGTTGCCAGGGCGCCGGTCTGTCAAGGGGGGCGGAGAGTGGAGGGGTGATTCGGCCGCTGCTCGCTCCATGCCGAGTAGCAGAGCACCAGATGAAGCTCATTCGGCACTCTCCGCGCTCCAGGCTCTCTGCCCCTGGCTTCCCGCCCCTCACCGGCTGAGGTCGCCCTGGCAGAGGACCTTGAAGCCGGCTCGGTGCAGGACATCGACGCCGATGTCGGTGTCGTCGCAGTGCAGGGCAAAGAGCGGGTGCAGGCCGGGGCGGACCATCAGCGGGTAGCAGAATTCGAGGTTGAGTTCGGCGGCGAGCAGGGTCGACAGGCATTCGGTGAGGCGCTGGTCGGACTCGCGCAGTTCGACGACGAGGATGGCGCAGTCGGTGTGCGGGATGCCCTTTTCAATGAAGAGCATCGCGGCGCCCTCGGGATCGCTGAGGATGAGGCGCACCAGGGTCATCTCGGTGGTGTCCTGCATGGACAGGCCGAGCACCTCGATGGCGTGTTCGTGGAGCAGGCGGACGAGGGCGAGCAGCGAGCCGACGCGGTTGGGCTGAAACACCGAGAGCTGGCGGATGGGCGTGCCTTTCGGGGTGCTCGTTTCCTGCAGGTGCGGGTGGTCCATGGCGGTGGGCGTGGCGGGTTTCAGCCGGCGGGGCCGGTGGCGGAGCGCGAGTCGTCGAAGAGGGTCACCCGCAGCGGGATGCTGACGAGGGTGCGGCCGCGGTGCTCAAGGTTCCAGCGGTACAGGCCGTGGCGTTCGATGCGCAGGCGCTGCAGGTTGAGCACGATGTTGCGCGTGACGAAGGGCAGGAAGGTGGACGGGAAAACCACATCGACCGCGGCTTCCAGTGGCGGCAGGGTGTCGTTGCCGGCGGCATCGAGGCAGCGGACGACAAAGACATGACGGCCGGCGTCGGCGGGTTCGAAAATCATCCGGACGACAAAGGCGCAGTGCGGGTGCACGACCGGGTATTCACGCGCGCAGAGGGTGTCGAAGGCGCCGAGCAGGCAGAGCTTGCCGGCGTAGTCCGACGCCGAGTCGCACAGGGTGGCCAGTTGCACGGTCATGGCGGGTCAGTTGCGGCGGAACAGGCGTTTGAAGAAACCACCGACGCCGCGCGGCTCGGCCTGGGGCGGTGGGGGCGGCGGCGGGGCGGCGGTTTCCGGCACGGCCTCGGCGGCGACGATGCCCTCGTCGACGGCGAGGGCCTGCGGCACGTCCTTCATGGCGGCGACGAGCGGGTCGTCGGTGGGGGCGCCGGCGTAGAAGTTGCTGAACACCTCCTTGACGATGGGGGCGGCGACGGCGCCACCGCCGATCTTCTCGCCGGGGCGGCCCTCGTAGACGACGGCAAAGGCCAGCACGGGCTGGCTGGCGGGCAGGAAGCCGGTGAACCAGGCGAGGCGCTGGTCCTTGGCGACGCGCCACTGGGCCGTGCCGGTTTTGCCGGCGACCTGGGCCTGTTCGATGGCGGCGGCGCGGCCGGTGCCGCCCGGGCCGGAGACGACGGCGACCATGCCCTTGATCACCGCCTCGCGATGCTCAGGGGTGATTTCAAGTTCGCGGCGCACGCGGCGCTCGTCGGTGGCATCGACGACCTGTTCGCCGATCGACTGCACCTGCTTGACCAGGCGCGGCTGGAACATGCGGGTGCCGTCGCCAAGCGCGCACATGGCCTGGCAGACCTGCAGCGGGGTGGCGGTCACGGCGCCCTGGCCGATGGCGATGTTGGCGAGCTCGCCGCCGAGGATGCGGTGATCGGCGCTGCTGGGGACGTTGCCGCGCGCCTCGGCCTTGAGGGGGATGCCGGTGCGTTCGCCGAAGCCGAGGCGGAAGGCCATGTTGGTCACCGGATCGGCGCCGGCCTGCAGGGCGGCGGCGTAGAACCAGGTGTTGCAGGAGCGTTTGAGGGCGGTGATGACGTTCATCGGTCCCTCGTCGTTCTTGGTGTTCCAGTTGTGAAAGGCGCGGTCGCCGATCATCATCGAGATCGTGCAGTTGAAGCTGGTGGCGGCGTTGACCTGGCCGCTTTCGAGGGCGCCGAGGGCGGTGACGATCTTGAAGGTCGAGGCCGGCGGGTATTCGCCGCGGAAGGAGCGGGCGAACATCGGCATGCGCGGGTCGTTGACGAGTTCCTCCAGGCGCGCGGAACGAATGCCGGGCACGAACTCGTTGAGGTCGAAGCCCGGATTGGAGGCCATGGCGAGGATGTCGCCATTGCGCACATCCATGATGACCATGGAGCCGCCGTTGCGGGCGTTCTTCTTGAGGGCGTTCTCGGCGTACTTCTGCAGGTTGAAGTCGAGGGTGGTGACGACGGTGTGACCGGGCATGGGCCGGCGCAGGACCTCGTCGGCCAGCAGCTTGCCATCGGGATCAAAGAGCAGGTTGATCTCGCCGGGCAGGCCCTTGAGATGGTGGTCAAAGGTGACTTCCAGGCCCTCGCGCCCCTCCATTTCCTCGAACAGCGGGTCGCCATCGACGATCGGCCCCTGCGGCAGCGGCCGGGTGCGGCCGGTGTGGCCGATGATGTGGCAGGCGCTGTCGATGTGCGGGTAGTGGCGTAGGTAGGCGGGCTGCAGCAGCAGCGAGCCGTCTTCGAGCAGTGTCTGCAGCTTGGCCTGCTGCTCCTCGGTGATCTCGACGTTGAGTCCTTCCTCGATGGAGAAGACCAGGGGCAGCCAGCGGCGGTGCTCGTAGTGGCTGAGCAGGCGGTCGTCGGGCAGCGACCAGGATTTGCCGAGCAGGCGGTTGGCCGCCTCGATCTTCGCCTTGGCGTAGGCGAGGATGGCCTGCGGCGTCGCCTTGTCCATGAAGGGAAAGTTGAGCGCCAGGTAATTGACCGTGCGGTTTTGGGCGAGGGCGATGCCGTTGCGGTCGACGATGAGGCCGCGCGGTGCCGGAATGCCCAGGCGCAGGGTGCGCGCCTCCTTCTGGGTGCGTACGGAGGCGGCGAGGTCGCGGCTTTTGGCCGGCTCGCTGGCGGCGGCGGTCTGCAAGGGCTCGGCGCGCGGCGCGTCCTGAGCCGGCGCGGCCTGGGCCAGGAGGGCGAGCCAGGCGCCGAGGCGGAACCATTGCCGGGTGCGGGGGGACACGTGCTGCATCATGCGGTGGGCCGGCGGCCGCCGGGTATACAAGATGCGGCCACGGGGCAGGGGCGTCAAGGTGTTCCCGGCTCAGCGGCCGGTCGCGGCCGGACCGGGCGCGCCGTCGGCAAGCCAAATCTTGAGCCAGCCATGGAAGCCGGCGCCGATCTGGGCGTAGCCGGCGGGGTTGGGGTGGACACCGTTGTCGACAGGATAACCGTCGACCGGATCGAGCACGAGCTCGGTGGCCACCAGGTGCAGGCCCTCCTGCTCACGACCCCCGAAGTGGGCAATCATGCGTTCGACCAGCCGGTGCTGGATGCGTTTCCACCCCCAGCGCTTGTAACGGCCCTTGTAGTTCGCCTCAAAGCCCGATTCGCGGGCGTTGGGCGGCGTGGTCAGGCCGACCGCGAGGGCGGCCTTGGGCGCGGCGGCGCGGAAGGCGGCGAGCAGCTGGTCGGCATGGCCGAGCACCTCGGTGATGCGGGCATCGATGGCTTCGGGCTGATTGGGGTCGGCACTGAAACAATCGTTGATGCCGAGCAGGAATAGCGCCGCGTCCGGCGCGCCGCCTTGATCGCGGAAATAACGCGCAACATCGAGCGCCGGCTGGCCGTCGGTTCCTGCGTAGAGGAACGGGCTGCGCGCGCGGCGCACGGGTCCGGCGGTGGCGGTTGCCGGTTCGGCATCCCACTTCTGCAGGAAGCTTTTCCAGGTCCAGCCGCCATAGCCCTCGTGGGCAACCCCGGCCGCGGCACTGGCGGGCCGGTGGGTGCCTAGCAGGGTCGTGCGCGGGTTGCCGGGCTGGGCGAGCAGGCGGGCGATTTCGTTCGGGTAATGGCTGGCGTTCGTCAGGCTGTCGCCAACGATGAGCAGTCGCAGGGCGCGATCCGCGCCGGCCGTGGCGGGTGCCACCCGCAGCACGGCTTGAGCGGTCTCACGTCGGCCGTCGCGCGGGTCGCTCACCTCGACCTGGAAGGCATGTTCGCCGGCCTGGCCGGCTTCCGGCAGCACGCGCCAGCGGCGGGCGTCGGCGCTGCCGAGCGGGCAGCTGACTCGAAAGCTCAGGGCCTCGCTGGTCTCCGCGAGCACCAGGTTGTCGAAGTAGACCTCGAAGGGCTGGCCGGCGACCGCGTGCAGGACCGGTGGCAGGGCCAGGCGCAGGGGTTCGGCGGCCGGCAGGGCCGGGGTGAGAAGGAGGCAGGCGAGCAGGAAGCGCAGGATCATGGCAGAGGTCTCAGAGGCTCCAGCCGGCGCGCACGGGTTTGGCGAGCAGGGCGTTGGCGGTCTCGTCGGCGAAGCGCTCGGTCACCGGATCGAAGGTCAGCGGCTTGCCGAGGCTGGCGGCGATGGCACCGAGCTGGCAGGTGGTGGCGGCGCGCTGGGCGGCTTCGGCCGGGGCGGCAGTCGGTCCGCGGCTGAGCACCGCGTCGATGAAGTTGCGGTGGTGGTGCTTGGATTCGTACAGGCGGATGTCGCCGGGTTTGAGCTTGGCGCGCAGGATGGCGTCGTCGCTGGCCTTGAGAATCTCGCTCTCGGTGTAGATCCAGCCCTCGCTGCCGACGAAGCGGGTGCCCCACTTCGTTTTGTCGTCGGTACTGGTCATGACGATGCGCACGCCGTTGGCGTAGCGGTACTCGATGTGGAACTGCTCGGGGGCGTCGTACAGGCTGCCGGCGCGGCGCTTGACGTCGCGTGCCTCGACTTCGACCGGCGTGGTGTCGTCCATGCCGGCACCCCACTGGGCGACATCGAGGAAGTGGGCGCCCCAGTCGGTGATGTAACCGGGCGCGTACTCGTCGATCCAGCGGAAGTTGAAGTGGCAGCGCGCCGCGGTGTAGGGCCGGGCGGGGGACGGGCCGAGCCAGCGATCATAATCAAAGTGGGCCGGCACCGGTTCCGCCGCCTCCTGGCCGGTGAACCCGCCGCGGATGGCAAAGGCGCCGGGCACGCCGATCTCGATGTGCTTGAGTTCGCCGATGTAACCGTTGCGTACGCGCTCGCAGGCCATGCGCACCTTCAGGCCGGAGCGACGCCAGGTGCCGCATTGCAGGATGCGCTGGTGTTCGGCGACCGCCCGGCAGATGGCGCGGCCGTCGGCGATGCTGCCGCCGAGCGGCTTTTCCGAATACAGGTCCTTGCCGGCCCGGGCCGCCGCGACGGCGACACCGGCGTGCCAGTGGTCGGGTGTGGCGTTCATGACGGCGTCGACGTCGGCACGTGCCAGCACCTCGCGGAAGTCGTTGTGGAGGTCGCCCTTGCCGAGTTTGGCGAGGGCGGCGGCGCGTTCGAGGTGCTTGCTGTCGACGTCGCAGAGCGCGACCACCTGGAGGCGTTCGTCGGCCAGGAAGGCGCGCAGGTTGCTGGTGCCCTGGCCGCCGAGGCCGATGCAGGCCAGGCGCACGCGGCTGTTGGGGGCGGTGGCGCCGGCGCGGCCGAGGGTGGCGGCGGGCAGGATCAGGGGGAGGGCGGACTGAAGAAAACGGCGGCGGCTGGTGCGGGGAGCGGGAGACATGAAGCCAATACGTGCCGGGTGTGCTGGTTTTCGCGGCGCAAGTCCGGCCCAGAACAAAGCAAGTGACGCGGGGCGGTTTTGCAGTCAGGGTTTTATCCTCAACCGAAACCATGTCATGAAACCGTACCAACGCCTCATCGCCGCCATCGACTTCACGCCCTCCTGCCGCAACGCGCTGCGCGAGGCCGTTCGCCTGGGCCGGCACACCGGCGCGGCGATCACCGCCGTGCACGTCATGGACGAATTCCTGGTCAGCGAGCTGAAGCGCGCGTTGTCCACCGATCAGGCCAGCGTCCGCGCTGAATGGGAGGCGCGCCTGCGCAAGTTTGTCGACGACTCCGACCTCGGCACTCCGCACGTCGAGGTCGAGGTGCGGATCGGCAACGCCTTTTATGAACTGGCCGAGGCTTGCCGCGTGCGCGAGGCCGACCTGCTGGTCATGGGCGCGCGCGGTTCGCGCAACGAACCGCACCGGGTCGGTGTCATCGCCGCGCGCTGTGTGCGCAAGGCGCCGGTTGACGTGCTGCTGGTGCGCGAGGATGCCCAGGGCCCGTTCAAGCACCTCGTCGCCTGCGTCGATCTCTCGGAAAATTCGGCGCGCGCAGTCAGTCACGCCCTGCGGATCGCCGCCCAGGATGGCGCCACACTCGACTGCCTGCACGTGTATCAGTCGGCCCTGGCGATGTCGCTCGACTACGGCGGCCTGGCCGCGCCGATCGCCTCGACGATGGATGAGCAGGGCCTGCAGATGTGGCAGGCGGAACTCGACAAGTTTGTCGAACCCCTGCAGGCCGCCGAGCCCGGCGTGACGGTGACCCGACTGGTCAAGGAACGGGTCAACATCCGCGAGGCCATCCTCGATCATGTCACCGAGACCCACGCCGACATGGTGGTGCTTGGCACACGCGGCAAGACCGGCCTCCGTGAGCTGCTCATCGGCACGACGGCGGAGAAGATCGTCGCCCATGCGACCTGCTCGATCCTGGCGGTCAAACCCAACGTCCTGCCGGAGGGCGACGACTGAGCCCATGATGCCGGACCACCAGCTCCGCGAAGCCGCCGCCGGCGGTGTTCCGCCGCCAAGGGCGGGGGGCGGTGATCTTGACAAGGCGGGCTCGGAGGCGCTAGCTGAGGGCACCTGCCCCATGCTGCCGACCTCCGACCCGGACCTCATCCAGAGCCTCGTGGACCACGCGGGCATGCTGGTCATCGGCCTCGATGTCGAGGGCCGCATCCAGTGGATGAGTCGGGGGCTGGAGCAGCTGTCGGGGCGCCGCACCGAGGAGGTGGCCGGGCGCGACTGGGTGGAGACCTTCATCCCCGAGGAGCACTGGCAGGCGGCGCGGCGCATGTGCCGCGGCGGCATCGGCACCGAGCGCAAGGAGAGCCACGTCAAGCCGCTGCTTGTCCAGGACGGGCCTGCACGTCTGGTGGACTGGTTTCATTCCGACCTCAAGGACGCGGCCGGCAACCTCACCGGCATCCTCTGCATTGGCCGCGATGTCACCGAGTTGCGCGCCGCGCGCGCGGCCCTGGAGGCTTCGGAAAAGCGCAACCGGGCAGTGCTCGAGACGGCGGTCAACGCCATCATCACGATGAACGAGCAGTCGATCATCGAGACCGTCAACAGCGCCACCGAACGCATCTTCGGCTACACGCGCGAGGAATTGGTCGGCCAGAACATCAAGATCCTCATGCCGCAACCGTACCGCGCCCGCCACGACGGCTACGTCGGCGCCTACCTGCGCACGGGTTCCAGGAAGATCATCGGCATCGGCCGCGAGGTCGTCGGTCAGCGCAAGGACGGCACCATTTTTCCGATCGATCTGTCGGTCGGCGAGGCGCACCTGCCGGACGGCCGCCGGGTCTTCACCGGCATCATTCGCGACCTCACGGAGCGCAAGCAGCTCGAGGAGAAAATCCTGCAAATCAGCGAGGAGGAGCAGCATCGCATCGGCCAGGACATTCACGACGACCTCTGCCAGCAGCTCGCCGCCATCGGCTGCCTGGCGAAGGTCGCCCATCAGCAGCTTGCGCGCAGCGGCAATCGCGAGGCCGCCAACCTCGATGAGATCGTCCGCCTGGTCACCCAGGCGAATGTGCGCGCCCGCGAGATGTCGCGCGGCCTGATGCCCGTGGTGCTGGATTCGGTCGGCCTGATGGAGGCCCTGAAGGAACTGGCCCAGGGCACCGAGCGCATCTTCCGCGTCAGCTGTCCGTTCCGCTGCGAGCGGCCGGTGAGCATGCCCGACAACAAGATGGCGACCCAGCTGTTCCGTATCGCCCAGGAGGCGGTGGCCAATGCCATCAAGCACAGCCAGGCCGGGCGCATCGAAATCCAGCTCGCCGAGGAGGATCAGCACGTGGTGCTGACCATCCGCGACAACGGCCAGGGCATTCCGGACAACGTCACCGGCAAGCGCACTGGCATGGGCCTGCTCACCATGACCCACCGCGCGCGCATGCTCGGCGGCACGCTTTCGGTTGAACCGGACGAGTTCGGCGGCACCGTGGTGCAATGTCGCGTTCCCGTCCCGACCCCGCAACAGGCCCGCACCAGGAAGCCGTGAAACGGTTGCTGCTGGTGGATGACCACCCGATCATGCGCCATGGCCTGGCGCAGCTGATCCGCGCCGAGCCCGGACTCGATGTCTGTGGCGAAGCCGGCAGCGCGCGCGAGGGGCTTGAACTGGCCGGTCGTTTGAAGCCGGACCTGGTGGTGATCGACCTGACCCTGCCCGACAAGAACGGCCTCGAACTGCTCAAGGACATCCAGGCCCAGTACCCGGGCACCCTCTGTCTGGTGCTGTCCATGCACGACGAGGCCATGTATGGCGAGCGCGCCTTGCGCGCCGGTGCCCGTGGTTACATCATGAAGGAGGCGGCGGCCGACCATCTCATCAACGCCGCCCGCAAGGTGCTGTCCGGCGGCATCTATGTCAGCGACAGCATGGCCAGCCGCATGCTGGAGCAGGTCACCGGCCAGCGCGCGCGCGGAGCCGCCAGCGGCGTCGAGATGCTCAGTGACCGCGAGCTCGAGGTGTTGGAGATGATCGGTCGTGGCGTCGCCACCAAGAACATCGCCGAGCGCCTGTGCATCAGCGCGCGCACGGTCGAGGCCCACCGCGCCCACATCAAGGAGAAGCTCGGGGTTGGCGATGGTGCCGCGCTGGTGCGCTACGCGGTGCAATGGGTGGAGAGTCGCGCTGGCGTCTGAGGCAGGGGATAATGGTTTCCACTATGCCGCAATTGCGGTGGCTCATCATGGCTTGTGCCGTAGCCGGCACCAATAGCCGGAACGGCGGCGGCGGACTAGCCTCGGTTCGTCAACCCAACTCCACAACCGCCATGAGCCCCACCACCAATTCGCATCAAGCCCGCCAGCGCTTCATCGACAACCTGGCCGACAGCGACCTGTTTCGCCACTACCAGCAGGCCTTCCACACCCTGACTGGCTTGCCGCTCTCCCTGCGCGCCCTCGGCGACGAGGAGCACATTGAGCAACTGGTCAGCCGCAAGGGTGTGGCTGGTGTCGTCCACAGCCTGATCCCCGTCAAGGTCGGCAAGAACCCGGTGGCCCTGCTTGAAACCGGCCACGTCCGCTTGGAACCCGCCAACGCCAGCACTTTCGCACCGCTGGCCAGCGCCCTGCTCGACGACGACCGCAGCGCCGCGGAGATCCGCTCGGCGCGCGTGCACTTTGAGCAGGTGCCGGTCATGGAACCCGCCCGCTACGATGCGGCGCTCTGTCTGCTGCGCTCGTTCGCCATCCAGCTCGGCGAAAGTGCCCACCGACTGCTCTTCGCGCATGCCACGCACGAGCCCGAGGCGGTGCGCAACGCCAAGATCTTCATCCACGCCCACCTGGCCGAGCCGATGACGCTGGAAGGTGTGGCCAAGGCGGTCAACGTCAGTCCCTTCCACTTCTGCAAGGTGTTCAAGCGCGCCACCGGCCTGACCTTCACCGACTTTGTCAACCGCGCCCGAGTCGAAAAAGCCAAGCGCATGCTGATGAAGCCGGCCGCACGCATCACCGAAGTCGCCTACGACGTCGGCTTCCAGAGCCTGTCGCACTTCAACCGCAGCTTCCGCCGCATCGCCAGCGAATCGCCCACCGAGTTTCGCGGCCGCATGAAGGATGGCCGCGTCGATGAGCCGGCCCTGGCCTGAAGCGGCGCCTGAAAACGAAAAACCCCGCACCCTCTCGGGTGCGGGGTTTTTTTTGTCGGGGAAAGGCTCTTACAGCGAGCCCTTGAGGGTGCTGGAAGGCGTGAAGCGGACGCTCTTGGAGGCCTTGATCTTCATGGCTTCGCCGGTCTTCGGGTTGCGGCCGGTGCGGGCGGCGCGCTTGGCGACCTTGAAGGTGCCGAAACCGATCAGCTGGACCGAGCCGTCCTTCTTGATGCCTTTGGCGATCGAGGACAGCACCGCCTCAAGGGCGTCGGCGGCCGCGCGCTTGGAAGTTTCGGCGCCGAGGGCCTTTTGCACCAGTTCCGTGAGTTCTGCTTTGTTCATAAGGATGTCGGGATGGATGTTTCTGCTTTTCCGCGGGAAAATAGTGCGGAATCAGTGGGCGATTAAGACGCCAACCCCCCAGGCCCGTCAAACATAAAAACCCCTGCGCACGCGCAAAAAGAATTCTGCCATGAATCCCCCACCGCTGAAGCGATTTTTGCTTGACCAGGCGCGCCCTGTTGTGCCCGCCACGGCCTACGTTGCACCCGGTGCCGTTCTGCTGGGCGACGCCCGGCTCGGCGAGCAGGCCAGCCTGTGGTTTGGCAGCGTGCTGCGCGCCGACATCAACCGCATCGAGGTGGGCGCGCAGAGCAATGTTCAGGACGGTTCAGTACTGCATGTCAGCGACGATTGCGCCTGCGTGCTCGGCGAGCGAGTCAGCGTTGGCCACCGCGCCGTCGTGCATGCCTGCACGGTGGGCGACGAGGTTCTCGTCGGCATGGGCGCGATCCTGCTCGACGGCGCGGTGATTGGGGCGCGCAGCATCGTTGCCGCCGGCGCACTCGTTCCCAAGGGCCTGCAGGTGCCGGAGGGTTCGCTGGTGCTCGGTTCGCCGGCCCGTGTCGTGCGGGCGCTGACGGCGGAGGAGCGTGCGGCCAATGCGCGCCTGGCGCTCAAGTACGTCGAGCTGGCAAGGCGCTACCGCGAGCTGGCTGGCTCGGTGCCCGGGCTGTAAAAACCGCCGCCGCACGGTTGCCAGGGTCGCGGCCGGCGTGTTAATTCGTTCATCATGAACCGCGATGTTGTCGAAGTCCAGGTGCGCGCCGTGCTCCCGCTCGAGGGGAGTTTCGCGGTGTTTCTCGGCAACGCCGACAAGACGTTCGTCATCTATGTCGACGAGTCGGTAGGCACGGCCATCTCGATGTTCATGCGCGGGGTTGCCAAGGACCGGCCGCTGACCCACGACCTGCTCGGCTCGGTGCTCATGGCCTTTGGCGCGCGCGTCGAGCGCGTCGTCATCAACCACGTGGAGGGCAGCGTCTTCCATGCCCGCCTGATCCTTTCGGCGGCCAACGAACTGCACCAGCGCAAGGTCGTCGAGCTTGATGCGCGGCCGAGCGACAGCATTGCCATGGCGGTGCAGCAGGGTGCGCCCCTGTTCGTCGCCCGCAGTGTCTTTGACACGGTGGAGGATGTCACCGACACCCTGGCACAGATTGAGAAGCGCGGCCTTGAGCAGACCGCCGGCGAGGAGGGCCTGACCGGGGAGGCGGAGGACATCGATCCGGACGATCTTGATCTTGAGGGGCTGGAGCTGGGGGAGGACGATGAGGATGAAGAGGAGGATGATGACGAGGACGACTTCGATGACGGCTACCAGGGCGGTGATGACGATGATGATGAGGGCGAGGAGTGGAAGAAGTCCGACGGCTGAGCGTCTCGCCGGCAAACAACCGTTTGCGCGTGTCGCGCAGCTGCCTACAGGCCGCCCGTGCATCAAGCCTTTGTTCTCGGCGCCGGGCTCGGTACGCGGCTGCGGCCGCTGACCGACCAGCTGCCCAAACCCCTCATCCCGGTCTTCCATCGTCCGCTGATCGAACACGCCTTCGATCACCTGCGCGGCGTCGGCGTGCGCGAGTTTGTCGTCAACACCCACCACCTGCCGGAGGCCTATGCCGAGGCTTTTCCCGAGGCCCGTTATGCCGGCGCGCCCATCCGCTTTCGCCATGAGAGTCCCGAGCGGCTGGAGACGGCGGGCGGCATCGCCAACGTGCGCGACCTGCTTGGCAACGCGCCCTTTGTTGTCTACAACGGCGACATCCTCACCGACCTGCCCCTGGAGCGGCTGTTGAGCGCCCACCGCGCGGCCGGCAACCTGGTGACCCTGGCCCTGCGCTCCACCGGCCCGGCCCTGCATGTCGCCCTCGACCCGGCCAGCGGCCGCATCGTCGACATCCACAACCGGCTCGGCAGCGGCCGCACGGACGGCTGCCTGTTCACAGGCGTGTACGTCTGCGAGCCGGAGTTTCACGACTGGCTGACGCCGGGCCGGGCGGAATCGGTGATCCCCGTGTTCCTGCGCCTGATCGAGGCCGGTGCGCCGCTGGGTGGGGTGGTCATCGACGAGGGTCGCTGGTGGGACCTGGGCAGCCGCGAAGCCTACCTGGAGGCGCACCGCCAGCTGTTTGCGACCGGTGCCGGCCCGGCCGTGCATCCCGGTGCGAGCGTCGCCGCGGGCGCCGAACTGCGCGGGTTGAACGTGATCGGTCCCGGGGCCGAGGTCGCCGCCGGCGCGGTGCTCGAGGATTGCCTGCTCTGGCCGGGGGCCCGGGTGGAGACCGGCGCACGTCTGACGGGGTGCATCGTCCGCCGCGGCATCACGGCCGCTGGCGAGCATCGCGGCGCCGATCTCTGAGCTGTCAGAGGAAAACCCCCAACAAACGGGTTGCCCGGGCCGTTGGCGGCGCGTAAGTCTCCCCTGAACCCCCCTTTTTTCCGACATGGTCGCCCCCGCCGAAACCCACGCCGCCTACGACTCGAAGATCGAGGGCAACGTCGTTTTCACCAAGCTCGACGCCGCCATCAACTGGATGCGCAAGAACTCGCTCTGGCCGATGCCGATGGGCCTGGCCTGCTGCGCGATCGAAATGATGGCCGCCGCCTGCAGCCGCTACGACCTCAGCCGCTTTGGCATGGAGGTCATGCGCTTTTCCCCCCGCCAGGCCGACGTCATGATCGTCGCCGGCACGGTCACCTACAAGATGGCGCTCGCCGTCCGCCGCATCTGGGACCAGATGCCCGAGCCGAAGTGGTGCATCGCCATGGGCGCCTGCGCCTCCAGTGGCGGCATGTACCGCAGCTACGCCGTGCTACAGGGCGTCGACCAGATCCTGCCGGTGGACGTGTACATCTCCGGCTGCCCGCCGCGGCCCGAGGCCCTGCTGGAGGGCCTGATGCGTCTCCAGCACAAGATTGAGCGCGAGCACTCGCTGGTCGACCAGAAAAAGGAGCTGCTCGCCGAGCTCGCCTGAACGTCAACCCCGCCGCCTTTTTCGCCTCCATGAACGCCGCCCAGATGGCCGCCGCCCTCAAGGACAAATTCGGTGACGCCGTGTCCGCCATCGTTGAATTCCGCGGCGAGCAGACGCTGCAGGTTCGTCTCGACACCGTCAAGACATTGCTGCGCTACTGCCGCGACGAGCTCAATTTCGACTGCCTGATCGATGTCTCGAGTGTGGATCACCGCGGTGAATCGCCGCGCTTCGAGATGGTGTACGAAATCTACGGCTACGGCCATCACCAGCACCTGCGCGTCAAGGCCCGGGTCGGCGAGGAGGAGGCCGCGCCCAGCGTCGCCGATCTCTGGTCGACCGCCGACTGGCACGAGCGCGAGGTCTGGGACATGATGGGCATCCGTTTCGATGGCCATCCCGACCTGCGCCGCATCCTCATGTGGGAGGGCTACCCCTACTTCCCGCTGCGCAAGGAGTTCCCGCTGGCCGGCAAGCCGAGCGATCTGCCCGAGGTGGGTTTCAGCAAGCCTGCACCGATGGCCGACGGCCCCTTCGTCACCAGCGCCGGCGCGGCTGACACCGTGGCGCGCGAGCCGCGCGCCCATCCGGCGCGCTGATTCCGCCGGGTGGGACCGTTCCCGGTTCCAGGAAGAAAACATCTTCAGCCCCACGTTGGGCAGGCATCCGTGAGGGAAGCCGGTTCAGGAATCGCGTGCTCCAGCTAGGAACATCTCCCAGTCGCGCACTCGGTAAGTGTTGCGGATGAGCTGACTGACCGGAACCTCGCGTGGCACGAACGGCCGGCGCAGCAGTTGCAGGCCAGCTTCCTCGGGAAGGCGGCTGCCCTTGCGGCTGTTGACCTTCTTGTCGGCCAGCACGCAGTTGTCCCAGGTGCTCTTGCCGCCGCGCGAGACCGGCACGACGTGGTCGATGTTGCCCTCGCTCGGCTTGAGCTTGCGGCCGGTGTACTGGCAGATGCCGCCGTCTCGTTCCCAGATCGCCTTGGCACAGAATTTTGGCCGGCGCTTGGGCACCTTGTCGAAGCGGGCAAGCACGAGCACCGTGGGAACCCGCACCGGTCCATGAACGGTGCCGATCGAGTTGTCGTGCTCGCGCACGGGCAGGCGCAGCCAGTCCTCCCAGCGCACGGGCGACATGAAGTCGTCGCCACAGATTTCGAGGGCGGTGGCGTTGCCGGCGGCCATCATGCCGAAGGCTTCCGCCGGGGTTTTGACGCCGACTGCCTGCCAGTTCCGGTTCAGCACCAGAACGGTCGTCTTGCTCAGAACGTCGCTCATGATTCGCCTTGGCTGAGGTTGTCAGGCCCGGCCCAGAAAGAGTTCCGGAGGCCGCGGCACCGCTCTGGACAACAACGGTACCCGTCGGACCGACTTTGCCAAGCAGCATTTTTGCCACCTCGGCCGGCCATCTCCAGGGTTGCCAGTGGGCCGTGCCTGCCGCACAATGACCTGCAATCGCCGCTCCCGCCATGGTCAAAAAGCTCCTGCACACCCGCTACCGCGTCAACGATCTGGAGAAAACCGTCGCCTTCTACCGAGAGGTGCTCGGCCTTGAGGAGATCAAGCGCCACAAGTCGCCGCGCGGCTCCGAACTGGTCTTTTTGCGCACGCCCAACAGCGATGAGCTCATCGAGATCTGCAGCTTTCCAGCCAGCGGCCCGGTGAGCGTCTGCACGGATCTCACCCACCTCGCCTTCGAGGTCGATGACATCGAGGCCTTCGCCCGCCATGCCGCCGCCTGCGGCTACCCGCTCTCCGACGGACCCACGGAAAGTTCCAGCGGCCGGTTCGCTTTCATTGACGCCCCCGAGGGCTACGAGGTAGAACTCATTGAATACCGGAAATAAACGCATCCGGCGCGGCTTCCACACCTGACCCTCATGGACTTCGACTGGCTTGGCGTGACCTTTGATCTGACGCAACTGACTCCCAAGGACATTGAGGAGTCGTTCGAGGATCCGTTCTCGCTCAAGCTGTTGCCCGATGACAACGCCGAGGGCGCCGGCGCCCGCTACTACAATCTGGGCAAGGCCCTGGGGGGGCGCGCCATTTTCAGCGTGTTCTGGACCGACGGCAAGCGCTACCGGGTCATTTACGCCCGTGAGATGACGCCGACCGAGGCTGACTTTTTTGAGAGGAAAAAAGCCGAGGACGTTTAATCACCATGGAACCCAAACGCCGCGGCGACACCACCCAGAGCACCCGTGCGGGTGATGAACTGCCGTACCTGCGCACCTGGAGCGAGGTGCCCTCCTTCGATTCCGAGGAAGAGGAGGGCAAGTTTTGGGCCGGCCACCAGGTCGATCCGCGGCTCATGCAGATGTCGATCCACCGCACCGACGTGCGCGAGTCGACAACGATCACCCTGCGCTTTGATCCGCGCATGCTCAGCCGCATCAAGCGCATCGCCCGCCGTCGCTACCTGAACTACCAGAGCATGATCAAGCAGTGGCTGAGCGAGCGCATGGAGCAGGAGACGCGGGAGTGAGCCTTTTTCCGGCTTGAAAGCCGTGGCGCAACCCCTCAGCATGGGGGCATGTTGCGGAAATTGACCTTTCCCCTGGCCTTGGTGCTTGGCGGGCTGATGGCGGTGGCTTTTTCCAGCCGTGCGCAGGAGGGAGTGCTGGCGAGGTTGCAGAAGGCCACGCCGGAGCAGTTGCAGGCCCTGCTGCCTCGATTCCCCGAGGCGGATGCCAATCGCGACGGCGTGCTCACTCGTGAGGAGGCCCTGGCCCATGCCCGCCTCCGGGGCTCATCTTCCCAGGCGTCGGCCGGCACCGGCCGGCAGCTGCCTCCGCCGAGTCATGCCGATGTTGCGTACGGTTCCCACGAGCGCCAAGTGCTCGATTTCTGGCGCGCGCCCGGCGACGGCGCCCGGCCGCTGGTGATCCTCATCCATGGCGGCGGTTTCACGGGCGGCGACAAGTCGAAATGGCGGCAAAGTCGTGAAATCGCCCGCTTGCTGGAGAGCGGCATCTCCTGTGCGGCGATCAATTACCGCCTGCGCCAGCACGCCCCCATCCAGGACATCCTGCGGGACGTCGCCCGATCGGTGCAGTTCCTGCGCGCGCAGGCCGCGGTTTACGGCATCGACAAGACTCGCTTGGCGGCCTGGGGTGGTTCGGCCGGGGCTGGCAGCTCGCTCTGGCTGGGCTCCCGCGACGATCTCGCTGAGCCCGATCACGCGGATCCGGTACGGCGCGAGTCTTCCCGTGTTCAGGCCGTGGTGCTCAACGCCACTCAGGCCACCTATGACCTGACCCGCTGGGAGGCCTTCCTGGGCCCCGCCGACCCGGCCTGGTGGAGTTCCCCCGACGAGGCAGCCGAATTCTACCACTTCCGCACCATGGCCGATCTGGTCAGGCCCGAGGCGGCGCCGGTTCTCAAGGAGTGTGACATGCTGGGCTGGATTTCGCGCGAGGATGCACCGGTCTTTGTCAGCAACCCGCTGCCGGACGCGCCGGCGCGCAACCGTGGCCATTACCTGCACCATCCGGCGCATGCACGCGAGATTCAGCGCCATTGTGAGCAGGCTGGGGTGCCCTGCCATTGGCTGCAGGCCCCCGAACCGCCGGCGGTGACCGACCCGGTGGAGTTTGTCCGTTCGACCCTCGGCTCGCAGGCGGCGGAGTGAAGTGCTGGCGGTTTAGGGACGACCGCCGGCGGCGAGCTTGGCCACTTCCTCGGCGCCGAGTTCGCGCACCCAAAGGTTGCGCCAGCGGATCTCGCCGCCGTGGGTTTGCAGCATGATCGGCCCCTTGGCGGGCAGCGGCTGGGCGCGGTCCCAGAAGTTTTCCATGATCGCGCCGTCGACGACGAGCTGCCCGTTCAGCCAGACCCAGGTGCGGGCACCGGCCTGGACGATGCGGAATTGGTTCCATTCCCCAAAGGCTTTGTCGGCGACCACCAGCGGATCACGTCCAGGGGTGTTCGGGGTGTTGTTGAACAGGCCACCGGAGCCGAGGTGCGGTTTGCGGTCGGGTTTGGCCGGATCGAACACCTGGTTTTTGTCCCAGATCTGTACCTGCGGGGTGCCGCGCAGGTAGATGCCACTGTCGGCCTTGGCGACGGTCTTGTACTCAAGGCGCAGTTCGATGTCGCCAAAAGCCTCGTCGGTGGTCGCGTACGGACCGGTGCCATCGTTGACCAGTTCGCCGTTCTCGACCCGCCAGTGGTCGGCGAACTCGGCGCGCTGCTTCTGCAGGGCCGCCTGCTTTTTCTCGTCCTTGAGCTTGACCACGCTGTGCGGGTTGAGGCCGTGCCAGCCGCTCAGGTCGCGGCCGTTGAACAGGGCGCGGAAGCCCTCGGGCGGGGTGTCGGCAGAGACGGAAAGGGGCAGGCAGAGCAGGAGGGCGGCGAAACGGGCATTCATGAGGGGAAAATTACGGCGGCGGCTGCGGGGGCTTTCAGGGCAGGGGACAAGAGTGGCACAGCTGAGCACAAGCGAGAGTTTTCAAAATTATCATAATTACCATTGCAAGGATGCTTTTTTTCTTCTATGTAGAAAAGGCGACTCCGGCAATAATGCCCAAGTCGCCAGCAACACCCAACCGCCAGAAGTCATGAAAACGAAACTGCTTCTCGCCCTGCTCGCCGCCGCTGTCGGCAGCGTCCAGGCTGACATCATCCTCGGCGCCCCGGGCGTGCCGGTCGGTGCGCGCATCGCCCCTCAGGTGCCTTTCATCTTGGAATACCCCCTGGTGAATTCGTATAAGTTTGTGCTCACCGGCATCGAGGCCAAGGGCGACACCTTGGGGGCGCCGGGTTCGTCGGGCACCAAGGGCAACGGCGGCCAGTTTCACTTGAAAGCCATGGTTTGGGACAACAACGGCAGTCCCAAGGTGCGTGAGGGCAGTTTATATTTCCGCGACGTCCAGGAATTCAACACCGCCCCCCTGCAGACTCTGCTGACCACTCCCGCCGTGGTCTTCAAGGCGGACAGCCATCCGATCACCATCACGGTGCAGTGGCAGGGCAACGGCAATGCCCACAAGCCGAACGGTTGGTTCAACATCCTCGGCGAGTACCAAAAGAATCCACCGGTTCCGGTGGGCAGTCTCCAATTTGATGTCGGGGACTACCTGCTCGTCACCGCGGGTCAGCAGCCGGAGGGAGCGGCGATCATCACCCGGGAGTGACCGTCATGCGCACTTGGGTGACATTTGTCCCGCTCGTTTGTGCCGCCGGCTTGGCGGCGCAGACGCCTGCACCCTTGGTCATGCGACGTCCGGTGCCGCGGGAAGTTCCGACCGAGGAGGCGTTGCGTCAGCAGATGGCAGGCGCCCGCAAGATCGGGGATTTGTTGCAGGAACGCAAGGTGGCACCGGTGGATCCGGAGAGGCGGCCGCAGGTTTCCACGCGCCTGCAGGATCGCTCCATCATCCTGAGCGACGGGCAGACCTACACCCTGCTGCCGCATGGCTCCGTCCTGCACTTGCCGGCAACTTTGCGCGAGCGCGTGGTTGCCAAGCCGGCGGGTGAGTTCCTGCTGTGGCCGGCCTTTCTGGAACGCCATGCCGACTGGCTGACGGCGCAGGAGGTGCCGCTTGCCATGGCGCGAGGTGATGCCAGAATCGCCGCGCAGGTGCTTGCGCCACTGGCCACGGAAAAGCGTCTGGTGGTCGCCGTGTATCGCAAGGGCCCCATCAGCATTCTTGAAGAAGCGCCGCCGGCCGCCAGTTCCGGCAACTGAATCGCCATGAAAACCTTTCGTCTGCTGCTGCTGGTCGCTGCCTGCCCGAGCGTTGGGTTGTTTGCCCAGGAGTCCTGGGTGCGCCAGACGGACTTGACCAGCGGCCTGATCTATGACCTGCCGCTCGGTCCGAACGGCGGCGATTTCACCGCCGCACTGCCGATCAGTGAACAGGGGTCGCTCTTCGAGCTGTTTGCGCGCGGCACCGCTTGGGATCAGAACATCTACCTGCTCGACAGCAAGCTCATCCGCGCCTATTCGCCGGAGGTGACTGTCACCGTGACTTCCGAGGACCCTTATGTTCGAGGTGATCCGGCGAGTTCGAATTACGTGCGGCGCACCCGTGCCGACCGGCCGTTCCGTCTGGTCTACAAGGTGGGCGGACTCATTCCTGGCAGCACCAACGATGCCGAGCGCTCGCTGTACTTCGGCTCGCACATTCGTGCCTTCGACCTGGAAAGTTATTCCGCGCCGCCGGACCTCGCGCCCAGTGTCCTTGCCGAAGCGGAAGTGCTGAACGGCGAGCAGGATCTCAGCCCGCTCTACCATGAACTGCCCTGCGCCAACCTCACGCTGGGCTGTGGTGAGCACATTTACACCTTCATCCGCCATGCCGCCGACGGCGTGCCCGACACCATCCTGGCGCAGCCGAAGATCGAAGTTTGGCCGGTCGCCAAGGGGGTCATTGAAAACGTCACCGCATCGCAAGTCTTCATCGATCGCATTCCTTCCATCGTGGTGCGCCTCCAGCACCTGTACCCGGACTCACGCACCTACGTGCAGATCTACAGTGGCAGCGCCGTGCTCGGCACCTCAGGCGTCCTCATCAATGGCACCGAGCGTAAATTCGGCAGTTTTTACAATCCCGATGTCGAGGGGGAGCCGACCAACGTGCCCCAGACGCTGTCATTCAGCATGGACGACCTTTCCAACTACGCTTCACGCGACGGTGTTTACACGCTGGAGGTCATCACCGAAACCCCCTTCTTCAACCGCGCCCCGGAACGCCTCGCCTATGTGACGTTCGAGGTCGACCGCACCATCTCCTCGCGCGGCCAGTTGAGCACGGCTGAGGCCCCCGAGGAATAACCCGAACAGCCGTTCGGACGGCCCATGAGACTGTCACCCGTCATCCGCCGACCCAGGGGCAGCCTTCTCATCGAGGTTTCGCTCGGCATGTGGCTTGCCACCATGCTTGCGCTCTTGCTCATGCGGGCTTCCCTGCTGGCGCTTGGCAGCAACCAGTGGACCATCATGCAGACGCTCACGGACGCCTACATGACACGTGAGGCGGCCCTCGCCAACCGGCTGCCCGTGGCGGATCTCGTCGCAGCCAACTCGCCCTGGCCGGATGCCGCTGGAGGCGAGGCTCGTTTTGAGGGAGTGGTTTCACTCGGGCGTCTCGCGGGGGGAACCGAGGTTACCGGCCGGATTGTGCGTTTTCGCGTCAACAGCGCACCCGCAGCCGCCGCGACGGGCGAAGGAGCGCCGGATCTGGCCATCTGGCGGCTGCACTCGGTGCTCAGCTATCAGGTCGGCGAGCAGAGCTATGTGAAAAGCCGCACGATTCTGCGCACGCAATGAAGATGACCGTCCAGCCCTGCCGGACGCGCCGCGCCGGCTTCACCCTGATGGAGCTTTCCACGGCCATGGGGCTCATGATCATTCTGGGTTCCAGCCTGGTCGTCATGCTGCAGCAGCATGTGACCTTCATGAACCTCGCCCAGCGCCAGAGTTTTCTTGCCAATGAGGCGCCCAAGGTGGGCAACCTGATCGGCCGCATCTTCGGCCAGGCCGACCACTATCTTGTTTACGAAACCCATGACGCCGCAGTCGCCGGTGCCGCACCCGTGCTTGCCGGCGGGCGTGCGGTGCGCTTGTTTTTTCGAGCGGCTGATCAAACCACTCAGATCCGGATTGTCTCAGCCCAGCCGATCGCCGGCGGGGTGGACCTGCGCTTTCATCACACCCTGGCCGATGGCAGCCAGACCTCCTGGAGCATTTGCAACCGCCTCAGCGATGCCACTTTTGCCGCGGATCAGGGCATCCTGACCATCACGCTGGCCGGGCCGAATGGCGAACAAATCACCTACGGAGGAGGAGCCCGATGAAGACTCGCATTCGCACCGGCGGCTATGCCGCCATTCCCGCCGTTACCGGCATGGCCCTGCTCATGACGCTGAGCCTGACGATGCTGTTCAAGCAGAACCTGATGACTCGCGACCAGGCCGCCAAGACCCAGTTGCGCATGGACTACCACCAGCGCGAGGATGCACTCATGCGTGCCTTGGTGGCCCTGTTTCCCGCCAAGGCGGCTGCTTGTTTGAGCGCCAATCACGCCGCCTCGGATGCCTACTCATGGGCCACGATTTTTCGCGAGGCCGTCGAGATTTCAGGTGTCTCCAAGCGTCTGCAGCCCGAGCTGGCTGCCGAACTTGGTGTCGACCGCATGCGCGTTGGTGACGTCGGCGACACCGAGGATGCCATGGTGCAGAGCTGGATCACCTCGCTGACCGGCGAGGCGGGGCGTGTCACGCCCGGCACCACCGATTATGCCACCGTGTTCACGCACACGGCCTTCGCCGGGCGCGTGCCCCCCCTGCTCGACACTTCCAGCACGCTGCAGCAGGCTGATGCCCAGCGGCCGGTCATCAGCACGGAGAAGCGCTACACGATCCAGTCGCCTGGCCTGCTCGCCGACGTCAGCGCCTACCCGCTCTACAACCTCATCCCCTACCCCAACATTCGTTTCGGTTATGCTGCCCCAGGCCAGCCCTTCGTCGCCAAGCGCAACTGGTGGGCTTTTTCAGTCAACTACGGCGGTCCGCGTCAGCCACGTGTCCGGCACTATGTGCTGTCGCTCTATGAGGTCCCCTCGCAGATGCCCATCGAGGCCGCCACTTTCGCCGAGATTGGCCGCCACCAGAATGGCACCTCCTGGAATGCCACGAACGTGCGCATCGAGGGGGCGGTGTACGCGGATGCCATGGCGGTCCAGGGTGCCTTCGGTGCCTCGCGCCTCGCCGGACGCAGCGGCATCCAGCTGAGTGGCCCACTCGACGTCGGCGGCATCCAGGTTGCCGAGAATTTTGACGCCCTCGGCGTTCGTGAGATGCTGCAGGCGGAACAGCAGAGCGATGCCCTGCCGGTGGCTCTGTCGGCGAATTCCGGCCGGTTGGCCTTCCTGCCGGTGCAGCCCGGGAGAAGCTTCCTGCAGCGCAGTTCCGCCGCCAAAGCCTGGCAGTCCTATGTTGCCGGTGCAGCCCGTTGCCTGGTCAGTGTCGAAGCGATTGCCATGGTCAGTTTGGCCGACCAGACGCCAACCGCCCTGCGTGTGCGCTTCCAGAACGGCGCCGGGGGAACGTCGGAAGTCATCCTGCGCCGCGGTGTCAACTGGCCGACGGTGTTCGAGGCGGGCGGCGCTGACATGCCGTTCCAGACCGAGCTGATGGATAACAGCCGCTCTTGCCTGACCTTCCAGCCAACCCTCTTTGAGCCCTGGCTGCTCGCCCGCGGCGGCGCCGCGGCGTCCGCCAATCACAGCCTGTATTTCGGCGTCGACCCATCGGTGGATCCGCTCACGGTCGGCGCTCTCAACGATCCGCCGGCTGCCGATGACATGTGCGTCATCATCCGCAAGGGCAAGGATCTGACCAATTACACGGCCGGGCTGTCGGTTGTGGCACCCCTGCGCG
>CANNUR010000003.1 GCA_947523045.1 uncultured Prosthecobacter sp. | reverse complement strand
TCATGCTCATTAGATAAACTCTGAGGAAAGAAAAGCCAGCACATATTTAGCTATCTGTAAGGCGGACTACACTAGCGCTCGCCGGCGACCTTGAACTGCCGGTCACTGCGCGTGGCGTGGTGGTTTTTGCCCACGGCAGCGGCAGCAACCGCAGCAGTCCACGCAACCGCTTCGTCGCTGAGACGCTGCGTGCTGCCGGTCTTGGCACCCTGCTGCTGGATCTGCAGACCGAGGCCGAGCGCGCCGCCGGAGCGGATGAGGACATCCCCCAGTTGGCCCACCGTCTCGTGGCCGCGATCCGCTGGCTGCGTGGACAGCCGGCGACAGCCGGCCTGCCGGTCGGTCTCTTCGGCGCGAGTACCGGCGCTGCGGTCGCCTTGGCGGCCGCGGCCGAGTTGGGATCCGGCGTCGCTGCTGTAGTCTCGCGCGGTGGCCGGCCGGATCTGGTGCCGGCAACCCTGGCGCGGATCATCTGTCCTGTGCAACTCATCGTGGGTGCCGGCGACACGACCGTGCTCGCCCTCAACGAGGCGGCCTTCAATCGGTTGCACTGCGCGCGCCAGCTCAGCATCGTGCCGAAGGCCACCCATCTGTTTGAAGAACCCGGCACCCTGGACCAGGTCGCCCGCTGGAGCGCCGTCTGGTTTGCCTCGCACCTGCACCCATGAAGGGCTTTCGCGATCGCACCGAGGCCGGTCGCCAGCTCGGCCAAGCCCTGGCAGCTCGCCTGGGAGCGAGAGAGAACATCCTTGTCCTCGGGCTGCCGCGCGGCGGCGTGCCGGTGGCGTTCGAGGTTGCCCAAACGCTGCATGCGCCGCTCGATGTGATCGTCGTGCGCAAGCTGGGCGTGCCGGGTTGGGAGGAACTCGCCATGGGTGCCCTCGCCAGCGGCGGTGTGCAGGTGCTCAACGAGCGCGTCGCCCGCGACATTCCGCCAGAGGTGATCGAGGCGGTGGTGGCGCGTGAAACGCTTGAATTGGAGCGACGTGAGACCGCCTTCCGCGGATCGGCACCGCCGCCCGCCATCGCGGGCCGAACGGTGGTCGTGGTCGACGACGGCGTCGCCACCGGAGCCACCCTGCGCGCGGCCCTGCAGGTCCTGCGCCAGCTCAAGCCGGACCGCCTGATCGCCGCCGTGCCGGTGGCCTCGCCCGAGGCGCAGGCTGAGCTGGCCCCGCTGGTGGACGACTGGGTCGCCCTGATCACCCCCGAGGATTTTCGCGCCGTCGGCCAGTGGTACGAGGATTTTCCGCAAACGCCCGATGCCGAGGTTGTGCGCCTGCTGGCCGCTGCCCGCGCCGGCCCCACCGGATGAGCGCAAGCGCCGCACGGGAAATGGCAAGCGCAGCAAAGAAACCTTCCGCCAATGCGGTACAAAGAATTTGTTATGAAGAAGTCGACCTCACCCAAAAAGAAAAAGGGCGCCACTTCCGGAGTGACCGACGTGCTGCCGCTGCCTGACCAACCGCTGACCGAACCCTTCCACGTCGAGGAGGATCCCGGCGCACGCGGCACCCACGGCAGTCCCGGCCGCGAGGAAATCCGCAAGACCACCCACCGCGTCATGGGCTCGCGTCAGTCGCAAAAGCCGGTCGAGCGCAGCGGCCAGCCGCGCAAGAAGCGCGGCTGAGCTGCCCCTTGGGGGACAATGCTGGATTCAAAAGGCCGGAAACGGCCTCACTGCGGGCGTTTGGCCGGTGCGTTCCTGCGCGGTTCCGGATCCTCCGGCGTCAGGCCGACCACGATGTCCCAGGTGGCGACCTGTTCCCTGCCGTCGGTTGTTGCCGGTTTGAATTCGCGGATGACCGACAGCCGCTGCGCCTCGTCGCGCAGGCGCTTCAGCACACCATCGCTGTCGTTCTGCGGTTCACCGGCGAAGTAGAGCTGGGTGGTGAGCAGGCGCTGGCCGTTGCGGTTGACGGCGATGTGGAAGTGGCGGGTGCGGCCGGTGTACAGTCCCGGTTGGATTGTGCGGAAGCGGTATTCCCCCTTGGCATTCGTGACGATCTTGCCGTAGCCCTGAAAGTGCGGGTCGCGCACCTTGCCGGTGGGAGCGCCGCGGCTGTGGATGTAGCAGCCGTTCTGATCTGCCTGCCAGAGTTCAATGACGCTGTCGGCGAGCGGCCGGCCATCGACATCCAGCAGGCGACCGCCGAACTCGGTGACCCGCCCGCCCGCCGGCGCCTGGCCGCCGAGGATCTGGGTCAGATCGTTGTCCTGATCGAGTGGCAGATGATCGGGATAGTAGGGACCCTCGGTCTGATGCGGGGTCAGCGTCAGGGCCTCGGCATAGAGTTCGCCGGTGATGACGCCGCCGGTGGCCAGCAGCAGGCTGTGCAGGAGACGGCGACGGTTGAGCGGGACATGAAAGGCGTGCATGCCAGCTGGAACCGCGGTGGCGGGTGCAAGGTTGCATCCGGGGTGGCTTTTTTTCGCCGCTCCCAGCCCGAGAGACGAAACCCAGGGATGATCCGCAGATCACTCGACCCTGAGCACGCCGTTCATCACCATCCAGTGGCCGGGGAAGGTGCAGAGGTAGGGATAATCACCCTTCTCCGGCGGCGCCTTGAAGTGGATGACGAACTCGCCCTGCGGCGGCACCATGTCGGTCCAGGCGAGCACGTCGCCGCTGTCGGGCACGTAGTGTTTGGCGAGGCCCTGCGGGTCGGTGATCAGGAGGTTGCACAACTCGCCGAGTCGCTGCAGGGAGCCGGGCTTGGCGAGCAGCCAGTTGTGCGGCACGACATCCGGATTCTTGAAGCGCAGGGTCAGGCGTTCGCCGGCCTTGGCGCTGAGCTGCTTTTGCACAAACTGCAGGCCGAGCGCCGCCTCGACGACGAGTTCGCGCCCGGGTTCATCCTGCGCCCAGGGGTTCGGCTTCGATGGTGCGGGCACGGCGGTGCCAACCTGCGCGGCGCGGCTCGTCTTGGCGATCTTCGTGTAGCCGGGGAAAGCCGTGAAGGGTTCGGCCAGTGCATGCGCGGTCAGGAAGAGGTCGTGGCCGGTGCCGAGCCGCAGGTGGATCTGGTTGGCCGGCAGCAGCTGCGGGATTTCGACGAAGAGGGTGCGGCCCTCGTCGAGCCGCTGCACGCTGAGGATCTCCAGCGGGTCGTGGCCGGGTGTGTCGGCGAACTGGAGCGAGTACTCCGGCGAGCCGTACTGCGGGCCGTAGCGGTAGTTCCAGCACTGGGCAAAACAACCCGCGGTCGCCGCCGCCGGCACCGGTTCGTGAAACCGCACGAGCACACCGTTGTCGCGCGCCTCGCAGGCCACGGGCACCGGCCGGCCACCGGTGAAGCGCAGGCGCTGGAAGCCGCCATCCTTCGGGGTGTAGGTGCCCCAGCCGGTCAGGCTGGTGACGTAGAGCTGGCCGTCCTTCGGGTGGAAGCGCGCGCACTGCGGGCCGGAATCGAAGTTGCCGCTGAGCTTCACCGACGCCGCCTGCCAGCGACCCTGAACGTTCTGACGCATCACCAGCCAGGCGCTGCCACCCCCGGAGGAGAGATGGATGAAGTTTTGATCGCCCCGCAACGCGGCCCACGGCTCACTCGTGATGAAGGCCTGGCTGCTGGCGCTGTTGTCCTCGCCGCGCGGCAGGTACAGCAGCACCGGCTCCGGCGGCTGGCCGTTCTTCGGACCGCCAGCACCGTAGTGCGCGCCGAGGTTTCGCTCGAGATCGATCTGAAAGACGGAGGTGGCCGGCGTCCAGTCGCCCTCTTGACCGCTGGTGGTGATGAAGCGTCCGTCCGCCGAGAGGCCGAGGCCGTTGGGATTGCGGAAGCCGGTGGCCAGCACTTCCAGGCGGTCGCGACCCGTCACCCGGCAGACGCCCTGATTGCCTGAGGCGAAATACCAGCGGCCTTCCTGGTCGATCTCCAGTCCGACGATGAAATCATGTCCGCCCGGTGAGGTTTGCAGGGCGTTCGTCACGCACTCGTAAAAGTCGGCTTCGGCATCGCCGTTGAGATCGTGCAGGCGAGTGATCTGGTCGCGGCCGAGCACGTGGATGCGGTCGCCGACGATCTTCAAACCCAGCGGCTGGTGCAGGCCAGTGGCGAAGCGTTTCCAGCGCAGTTTTGCCAGTGTTGCGTCGATGCCTTCAACCAGCCAGACCTCGCCGGTCATCGTCGCCACCGCCGCGCTCGTGCCGTCGGCAAAGAAGTCGTGCGCGGTGAGGAAAAACAGCGTGCCATGCGGATTCTCGAAGGGCAGGGTCAGTCGGTCGGTGGCGAACGGCATCTGCGTGCCGAGCTCGCCCCGGGTCTCGAGCCACTGCGGCCACTGCGCGGGTCCGCCGCGGGTTAGAGTCTCCAGGGTCGGGTCCTCGCCGCGGGCGGTGGCGAAGCGTTTTTGGCCGTCGACGGTGTAGGCGAAGATGACCTCGCGCCCGTGGCGGTAGAAGCCGTGGTAGGTGCCGGTTTGTCGCTGGTCAGATTTTTTGACCAGTGATCCCGCCATTGGCGCGCCGGCCATGAACCCGTGGCGGGCGTCGTTGAGCTTGAGGAAGCCGCCGCGCCAGATGACCGGGAACGACAGGGTTTCGGGATCGAACACCGCCGCCAGGTCGTCGAACTGGACGCAGACGCCCTTCGGCACGGTGACGCCGGCGCCCTTGAACACGCCGCTGAACACCGGGCCGAGATCGCTCGCCGCCCAGCGACCGTCCTTCCAGGTGACCTGGTCGTTCTGGTTGCCCCAGTGGCCCTGCTGCCCGCCATCGAGGCCGGGGAAGGCGGGCAGCAGGGCCGGCAGTGGCTTCTGGCCGCGGAACTGCAGGGCCTGCTTGCTGTAGTAGTCGAACACGCGCTCGCGGTTGACGAATTCGCGCCAGTGGATGGCCTGATCCGGCTGCAGCGGCGCCAGGTCGGGCGTGAACGCGGCCGGTTCCGGCGCCGGCGGACCGGTGAGCGCGCTGAGGTCGTCGAAATCCCAGACGCCGAGCGTGTTGTCCATGCGCAGGCGCGGCGCGCCGCCCTTGCGCGGCTTCATCGCGCCGCGCGAGATCCGCACATCGTCGAGCACGCCGTCGCAGCCGAGCCCGCCTTCGACGAGGCGACCGAAGGCCAGGCCGCCCGGTTTGGGTTCGCCGCGCAGCGGTTGCACGGGCTTTTCCAGCACGAGTTTGCCATCGATCCAGAGCACGACCTGCTGGTCATCGACGCTGGCCAGGAAATCGTGCCATTGGCCGTCGCAGACATCGACCTTGGAATCGAAATCACCGCCTCGCCCGGGCAGGAACAGGGCGAGCGTGCCGCGGCCGGCGTGGGTGTAGAGTTCCCAGTGTGTGGCGGAGGCCTTGACCTCCGCGGCGACGAGGATGTTGAAGCCGGCCTTGCCGTCGAGCCTGGCCCGGCATTCCACCGTGAACGGCAACTTCGTGAAGGCCTCGCCGCCCTCGGTGCGCCAGCCACCCTTGAGAGCCTTACCAAACTCGGCGCTCAGAGACGCGACGCTCTCGGGATTTCTGATTTTGGATTGAGGATGGATGATTGGAGCAGAAAAGGTGCGGTAAGTGGGTTTGGGCCCCGGCTTGGCGTCATCGAGCTGGGGCAGCAGCCAGTGCAGGCCGTCTAGGTTGTCGAGCAGGCGACCCTCGGCGTCCTCGTCGGTGTGATTGAGGATGCCGATCGGGCCGTGGTAACCGCTGGCGCGGATCTGGCGCAGGACCGTGACATCCTGGGTGCCGACCCCGAGCGGCAGGATCTTGCGACCCTTGGTGTCGCCGGCGACGTCCATGCCATTGAGGTTGAGGCAGAGCAGCCAGGGTTTCATCAACGCCAGGGCCTGCGGCAGGCGCTCCAGATGGCTGTGGCCGTGGTGCAGGTTGTAAACGATGCCGACGTGATCGATGGCGTGGTGCCGCTTGAGGAACTCGCAGACCGCGACCAGGTTCTCCGGTTCGCCACCCCAGCCGCCATGATTGTAAAGGCCGACCTTGCTGCCGATCGTTTTGGCCTTCTCGAGAACGGGTAGCAGCCCTTCGGCGGCGGATTGGACCTTCGCCTCCTGAGTGTCGCCAACCCCCTTCATCATCACCCAAAGCTGCGGATGCAGCTGGTATTTCGCAAACAGGCGCAGCGCCTCGTCGTGCACGCCCCAGAAGGCGAACATTTCGATCCCATGTTTTTGGTAGGCGAGGATCTCGCGCTCGAACTCCGGCACATGCTCCTGCCGCCAGTCGTAGGCAGCCTTGTGGATGCCCATCTTGGCGAGCATCTCGGCGCGCTGTTCGGGCGTGCGTTTCTTCGCATCAAACGGCACGATGCACCAGGCTGCGAGGTTGGCTTTGTCGAAGAGATCGGCGGCGTAAAGTGTGCCTACGGAACACGCGGAAGACACGGAAAGGATCAGAATCTGGAACAGGCAGTGGCGCAGATTTTGCATCATAAATCAGGTGTCTGAGAGAGTCGTTTTCGGGTGGGTCCTCAGGCCAGTCCACAATAGCCGTCGAGATTCACAAATCGTTCGATTTGGATTTTGGGATAGTGACCAAAGTTGATAAGAAAGCCCAGATGCATGCCGCTGGCTTGCAGATAATTGAGGAGTTGTGCACGATGCTCATCCGTCAGATCTGATGCGGCCTTCAGTTCGAGCAGAATCTTGCCGAAGCAGACAAGATCGGGAATGAAGGTGTGCCTGAGGCGGCGCCCTTTGTAGAGCAGTGGGAACTGGCGTTGGGCATCAAACGGAATGCCCAGGAATTCCAGCTCAGCTTCGAGGCATTCCTGATAAATGGCTTCGGTGAAACCGCAGCCTTGCAGCTTGTAAACCTCGAAGCACGCGCCTCGGATCCGGTAAGATTCCTCGGGGTAGATGAGCTTGCTCATGGGGTTTAGGTTCGCTTCTGCATAGTCAGCGGACCATCGGAAAGATTCACAGGATGCAAACAGCGAAGCTTGGATTTGATCCGCATCCATCAGAGTTCCGTGTTTTCCGCGTGTTCCGCAGGCCCCTATTTGGCATATTCCCGCCACTGCGCCTCGATCCAGTCGGCCTTTGGCGGGCCATCGAAGATGAGAAAGCGGTACTTGGAGACCAGGGGTCTGCCAGGTTCGATGGCCCAATCGCCGCCCTGGGAGGGGGCGACACAGAGCTGCGGATTTTTCGGGTTCAGCCGCAGCGGCTGGGGGAAGCGAAAGTTCGACGGATGGATCAGCACGGCGATCCCGGTCGTGGCGCCCTCGATCTCGCCACCGAGCCAGACCCAGCGCGCGGTCGTGCTGTCGCCGCTCTTGCGGTCATGACCCTCGCTGGTGAGCATGCGGACCGACTCGACCGGATTCCATGCCGGCGCGCCGCGCACACCGAGGCCGCCGTAGTGATACTTGGGCAGCTTGAGCGGCCGGTCGGTGGCGCAGGTCTGGGTGCTGATGAGGTCGAGGACATTCGTCCGTGTGCCGTCGAGCGTCTGCTGGGAGACGGCGACCTCCCAGGTCTCGTTGAGCACCTTCTGCCCCGGCGTGCGGCTGTGATCGAGGAAGACATGCTCGCTGACGAAGCCGCCGCCCTGCGGGCCACCCCAGCTTTTCCGCAGTTGGACAAAACGCACTTCGGCGGGCAGTGAGCCGCCGCTTTGGGCATCGGCCTTGCCCATGTTCCAGAAGTCCGGATGGGCCTCGCCGAACTCGGTCTTGGTCCAGGCCATCCAAATGCCGCGCTGCCAGGGATGGTCGGCCTGGTGGTTGCCGGTGACGCAGCGCCCGCTCGGGGAATAAACGGGATGCAGATGGGCGCCATGGCGGAAGATTTCATTCACGCCCTCCGGCACCTCGCCGGGCTGCATCTGGTAGCTGCACACCGGCTGGCCACCGGCGCTGAAGCGCAGGACCGAACCGACGGGTTCAACGGCGATGTCCGCAGCCTGCAGGGCGGCGGCGGTGAGGAAGAGGCAGGACCAGCGAGTCATGGCGAGGTAACGCAGCAAAGGCCCGCAACTCACCGATAGATCTCCGCCAACTCGCGCAGCAACGGTTCAAGCTCGGCAAAGAAGGCGGCCTCGCCCTTGCCGGTCCGCTCCGCCTTGAGCGCCTCGAGCCGGCGTTCCAGTTCATCGCGGCGCGCGCGCTGCGCCTCGGTCAGGCGCGACTCCGCCTCGCTCAGCACCAGCACGAGTTGCCCGGCGCGCGCGCCATCGACGGCGGCAGCCTCGGGAGCGGCCTTCGGCTGGGTGCCCTCGAACACTTCCGCGCGCGTGCCGACGCCATCGCCGTTGTCTTCCAGCAGGGCATGCTCGGTGGCGAGGCGGTCCTCGCCCTGATAAAATTCCGCGGCGCGCCGGCTGGCATGCAGGAAGGCTTCCAGCACCGACACCTGCTGGTCCTGATCGAGGTCGGCCTCGGGCAGACCGGCGATGGCCGGCGCGAAGTGTTCGCCGAAGCGCGCATAAAACACCTCGTCGCCGCCCTTGGTGGCGGTGACGATCGTGCGCCGCGGGCCGGCCAGGGGCTTGAGAAAACCGCCGCTGGCCGAACCGCCATGCACCAGCACCAGCTCGCGACGCAGCGGTTTCAGGCGTTCCGCCAGCCAGGCCGGTGTCAGGTCGGGGCCGCGCAGGTTGAACTTGGCCTCGCGGCCGTCGTAGGTGCCGTGACCGATCAGCACCAGCCAGAGCTGGCCCTGGTCCGACGCCACGGCCTTCTGCAACGCTGCTTCGAGCGCGGGCAGATCCTGCGTCTCCGCCGGTCCGCTGTGGCCGAGGCGGGTGAAGGTCGCGCCGGCTTGGTCGGCGGCCTGCTGCCAGGTCGCCGCCTGGCTCTCAAAGAGCGCGGCGTACTCCTCGGTGCCGGCCGCGCCCTGAACGAGCAGCACCTCCAATTCGCGCGCCGGTTGGGCGAGTGCCGAAGCCACGCCGAGCAGGGTCAGTAGGCCGATGTTCCGCAACCGTGTCCTCATGCCAGACCTCCCTTCCGTCGCAGCAGCCATTCGGCGCCGAGCAGACCGAGCAGCAGGGCAAAGGCCCAGGGCGCATGCCAGAGCGGCTGGCTGATCACCTCCTGCACCGGCACCTCAATGGCGCGCAGCAGGTCCTGCAGCTGATCGACCTCATCGAGTTCGAGCAGGCGCCCGCCGCTGGCTTCAGCGAGTCGCTGCAGGCCGGCGCGATCCGGTTCGAGGCGCGCCCATTCCGCCACCTCCGGCTGCCAGGCCCAGCCGCTGTGCTTGACCGCCTCCAAGGCCGGCAGGTTCTCGCCGGCCGCCCGGGACGCGGTTGCCTGCACCCGCCAGGCCCCGGTTGCCTTGGGAAAAAACTCGGCCTCAAACAAGCCGGCCTCGGTCAGGCTCGGCTCGCCTGGCAGCCGCACCTTGGCACCGTCGGGTCCGCTGACCTCAAAGCTCACCAGGGCGTCGTCCATCGCGCGGAAATCGGCCTCGCGCACGCGCAGCGCGAATCTCACGCTCGCTTCGCGGGCTTCCACCGCCAGTTGCACGCGGTCGGGCACGTCGACCACCAGCCAGCGCATGAGCTGGCGCCAGAAGCGCTCCTGATCCTTCATCGCGGCGGCATCGCTCAGGCCCCAGCGCCAGACATCGCCGATCGTCAGGGCCACGCTGCGACCCTCGCCAAAGCGCTGGGCGACGAGGGCCGGATGCGTGGCGTCGGTCGTGGCCACGGTGGCGAGCACGCTGGCGCCGGGCTTGATCGAGAGCACCGGGTTGACCGAATGAAAGCCGGGCATGGCGGCGAGCCGGCGCTCTTCCTCGTCCTGGCCCGCGCGCAGGCGGGTCCAGGGTTCGAGCCAGCCCTCGCGGCTGAGGTCGAGGCGGGCGTTGCGCACCGGTTCGACGGCACCGACGCGGTCGAGGTGCACCGGCAGCAGGCGGCCGATCGGCGTGTGCTCATAACCGCCGGCCTGAAAGCTTTCCTGCCCGCCGAGCATGAGCAGGGCGCCGCCGCGCTCGGCGACAAAGCGTTCGAGCAGGTTCATCTGTTCCTGGGTGAAGAAATCCGCCTCCAGGTCGTCGAGCACCACCGCGCGGTACTCGCCAAACAGGGCGTCGGCACTTTTCGGAAAACCCTCGGCCAGTTCCTGGGCGTCCTTCGTGCCCAGGCGGATCAGCACGGGTTGATCGTAGCGCTGGGCCGAGGCCTGATCGCCAAAACCGCGAAACAGCGGGTTGCTGCTCTCGCCCACCCGGCCGCGCCACTCGAACTTCGGCTCGCGCTTGGCGATGCGGACCAGCGAGGGCAGCTGCACCTCGGGGTCGCCAGCGAGGGCGCGGCGGAGGAATTTGTATTCCCAGTTAGGTCTGCCGGAGACATAAAGCACGCGGTAGGGGCCCTGGCCGCGGTCGACGGCGATCTGGCGCTCGTTGTTGACCCGCACGGTCTCGTTGAGCAGGCCGCGCCATTCGTTCTTGGCGGTCTTGGCCAGCAGGGCGGCCTCCATGAGGGCGACACGCAGGAAGGAGACGCCCGGCTTGGCCACCGGCACCTTCAGGCGCGCCACGGGCTGCGGCGAGCCGGCGAGGGCGCGGAGTTTTTCTGACACGAGCACCCGGCCCTCGTCGTCGAGAACGGCGATCGCGATCTCGCGGTTGTCGAAGCCCCTGGCCGACCAGGTGACGGTGAGCACGACCGGCGAGTCCTCAAAGGCGGTTTGACTGACCGACACCTCCTGGATCGCCAGATCGGGCGAGGGCGCGCGCGAACCAACCAGGACCGGAAAGATCGGCCGCGCGGGTTTTGCCTGCGGCCAGGCATCGGTGGCATTGCCGTCGGTGAACAGCACCGTGGCGGCGAGGGCGCGCCCGGCGGCCCCGCGCTCGAGGGCTTGCAGCGCACCCGCGAGATCGGAACGCTGGCCGCGAAAATCGAGTGCGTCGAAGCTGGCGACGCTGCGCAGGCGTTCGTCGGCGACCAGAGTCTTGACGCGGAAGATCTCGCCGAGCTCGCGCAGCCAGCCGGGTTCGTCACCGCCGCTGCCGAGCGCGCGGCGCAGGGCCGCGGCGCGGGTCGGTCCGCCGGCGGTTTCGGCGAGGTCGAGCGAGGCACTGGTGTCGGCCACGACGGCCAGTTCGTTGCCACCGCGCTTCGGCTGCTGCCGCGTCCAGCGCGGGTCGGCGAGGCAGAGGGCGAGCAGGGCCAGGGCCGCCAGCTTGCAGAGCCCGGCCGCCAGGCGCCGGCCGCCGCGCAAGGGCGACTCTCGGTAGCCGAGCCAGAGCACGGCGGCGCCGACCGCGATCACGACCAGCGTGATCCAGAGGCGTTCGGGGTGTTGGAACAGGAAAGTCATGCCGTGGGAGGGCGCTCAATTGCCACGGCCCAACTCCTGGTAATAGCGGCGGACGAGATCACGGAAGGCGGGGGGAACCGGGTCGCGGTCGACCGGCACGGTGCTGTTGCCGGCCTCGCGCCTGGCGAGCTCCTCGGCGACGCGGTCGCGCAGTTCGATCAGGGGCTGCACGATGCGCAGGGCGAGGTGGTCGGACTGCGGTGCCGCGTCGTTGCGCTCGTGGCGCAGGGCTCGGGCGTTGTCGAGCACGCGCGCGGCCTCATTGCGCAGCTCGGGCTGGCTGAGCAACTCCTCGACGTTACGCAGGCGGTCGCTCCAGCGCTCGTAACCCTCCCCGGTGAGGGCGCCGCGGTTCGGGGCTTCGGTGGCTTCCTCAAAGAAGAAACCGCCCCCGGGACGGGCTTGGGAGGGCTGACCCTGCTGACCCTGCTGACCCTGCTGACCCTGCTGACCCTGCTGACCCTGCTGACCCTGCTGACCCTGCTGACCTGTCGGACTTGTCGGACTTGTCGGACTTGGCTGCCCCGGCGCTTTCGCGTCCCCGGCTTCTTCCGCGGCTTCCTGAATCAGGTCATCGAGTTCGGCGCGGGCCAGGCGCAGGGCATCGGTCTCGCTGCCGAGCACGCTTTCGGCGGCCTGTTCGACGCCCTGCTGCAGCTTCTCCACCGCGGTGGCAGCCTGGCGTTCGGCGTCCTGGGCTTCGGCGCGCTGGCCGTAGCGGCTTTGCAAACGGGCCTCCTCAAGGTTCTGCTCCAGGCCGCTGGTCTGGGCCTCGCGCACGGCCTCGTAGAGGCGGCGGTGCAGCAGCGGGTTGTTGCCTTCCGCCTGCTCGCTGACCCGGCGCAGATTCTCCAGCAGTTCGTTCACCCGTCCGCTCTGCTCCTCGATTTTCCGCGCCACCTGGCTGCCATCGAGCATGCGTTCCAGCGCCGACGTGCTTTCGCCGGGGCCGGGGGTCTTCTGGTTTTCCAGGGCCTCGCCGATCTGCTTCTGCTGCTCGGCCACCTCGCGTGCCTGGCGGCGCAGCTGCTGCATCTCCTCGCTGAAGCGCTGGGCGGTCTTCTGCTTGAAGTCCTCGCCGAGCGCCTCCAGCTCGCGCTGGGCGCGGGTGGCGGCGTTGGCGGCGGCGGCGAGTTCCTGCTCGCGCAGTTGTTCTGCGGCCTCCATGACCTGCTCGCGCACCTGCTCCAACTGCTCGCGGGCCTCGGCCATGTTGGCGGCGTTGTCGGGCTGCTCCATGCGCTGCTGCAGTTCGTCGAGGTCGCCCAGCAGTTGCTCCTGCTCCTGCTGCAGGCGCTGCAGCTGGTTCTCCAGTTCCTCGCGCTCGGCCTCGGTCTTGGCCTGGGCGATCTGTTTCTCCAGCTCCTTCATCTTTTCGGCCAGCGCTTCCTGGCGGCGGGCGAGTTCCTTGAGCCGGTTGAGCACCTGCAAATTCTCCTGCTGCGCGGGATCGGCCTCGGCCGCGGCGGCCTTCTCCTCCTCGTAGCGTTGTTCCTCCTGCTTGAGCTCCAGGTTGGCGAGCTGGTTCTCGTTCGGCCGCTGGCCCTGGCCACCCTGCGGCGGCTGGTTCTGGCGCTGGATGAGGTGCTCGCGACTGCTGGCACGGTGCAGCCACTCGAGCGCGCTCTGCTCAAAACCGAGCGCCTGATTGAGCGCCGTGCGCTTGTGCTCGCGCGCCGCCTGCTGCAGCGGGTCGAGCGCGTCCTTCATGCTCTTCCAGGCCTCGGTGAGCGCCAGCTTGACCTCGGCGTCCTCGGACTCCTCCATCGCCTCCTTGGTCTTGTCGAGGGTCAGGCCCTGCGACTGATAAACGACCTCGACATCGGGCGCAGCGTCCTCCATGAGCCGGCCGGCGTTGGTGTCGCGGACGACGCGCCAAGTGGCGTTGACGACCTGCTTCTGCAGCTCGAGCAGCTTGTCGCTCTGCCCCGGTGGCGGTTCCCCCGGCGTCGACGGCGGCGCCTCGCGCTCGCGGAAGATGTCCTCGAAATGGCGGACATCGGCGAAGAACATGTCGCTCATCGCGCGGCGCACCTCCCCCTGCGGCCCGCGGTCCTCGGCCCAGAAGTGGTAGCTGAGCAACTGCCGCGGCTCGGCGTTTTCCTTCTCCAGCGCCAGCAGGGCGCGCACCTCGTGCTTTTTCGTCGGTTCGGTCGGCGCATGCTCAAACACCAGGTCCTTGCTGGCGCCGGCGAGGCTGTAGGACAGGCCGCTGCGCAGCACGCTGCGGTCGTCCCAGACCCTGGCCTCGACCGGCAGTTCCTGCAGGGTCGACACCTGCAAATCGCGCTTCGGGAACACCACCTCGATGCGCGCGAGTTCGTTGCGTTGCACGGTGACCGTGAACCAGGGCGGATTCTTGTTGGCGCGCTCGTCGGCATCGACAAGGTGCAACCGCCACTTCTGCGATTTCTCCGGCTTCAGCACCGCCGTCAGCACGGTCGGATCGTCGGCGCGCGGCTGCAACGGCAGCGAGGTCTTGTCCTGGCCGAACCATTCGGCGTCGCGCACCGGCTTGTTGACCTTGACGCTGAACTCGATCGCGCCGCCCTCGGGCACGCTGGCTTTGAGGGTGTTCTTGATGTCGCGGGGCGACAAGCCGCTGCCGGCCGGCGGCAGGATGCGGACATCGACGCGGACGAGCGCGGGATGGACGTAGGTGGTGATCCTGTGGGTCTTCGACACCGCAGCGCCGGCCTCGACCCGGTACAACGCGTCCTGCTTCACCCGTGCCAGCAGACCGCCGAAGACCTGGCCATCGACGCCGAGGCGCATGGGCACCCGTTCGAGTTCGGTCCCCTGCAGATCGGTCAGCACCAGCGTCGCGCTCTCGGGCGCGGCGGGCTTGACGGTCGCCTCGACGACCAGCCGACTGCCCTGCTCGAGTTCGGTGTCGCCGGGGCGCATCTCGATCTCCAGCGTCGGGGCCGGTGCAGGAGCGGGCTCGGCGGGGGTGGTCGCGGCCACGGTCGGCGCGCCGACCTGCGGCAGCACGGTGAGCAGCCAGATCCAGGCGGCGGCGCAGAGGGCGGCCGCGGCCACGAGGGTGAAGGCCGCGCGCCGCAGGGCGGGCCGGGCGACCGTGGTCGGCCAGGCCTGCACCGCCGCCTTGGCGGCCGCCTCGGCAAGCAGACGCTGGCGCAGGAAGTCGGGCAGCTCGCTCTCGCGATGCTCGACCGCGGTGAGCAGCAGGGCGTTGAGGTCCGGATGCCGGGCCTCAATCCGGCGGGCGATCTCGGTGTCGCTCCAGCGACGGCGGCGGATCCACAGCTGCAGCCCGAGGGCGGCCAGTGCCAGCACGGCGGCCAGGCCCGGCACCAGCGGCGAAGCCTTGGGGCCGAGGTGGGGCAGGGCCAGCGCCAGCACGGCGGCGGCGAAGGCCGCCACCAGCAGCAGCCGCGCGGTGGCCTGTCGCCGGCACTGCTCACGCAGAAGCGCGCGCACCTCGTCGAGCTTTTGGTGAAGAATGCGGGCTTCGATCATGGCGTCCCCCTTGAATTACGTTGCAACCGCGGCGCTTCGCTCGGGTCGCGCGCTGCGGGCGGCCAGGAGCGTCTCCGCGCCCAGCACGGCGAGCAGGGCGACCAAAATCCACCACCAGGCCTGCTGGCGTTCCTCGGCCTCCCCGGCGGCGAGGCGTTCCTGCACCTGCGCGGCCTCGGCCACTTCCGCGGCCGTGCCGGCGGCTTCAAGACGGACCCCGAAGTCGGCCAGCCGCTCCACCGCCATCGGCGAGGTGCGACCCTCGGCGGGCGCGAGCTGGACCGCGTGCCAGCGGTTTTCCGTTCCGGTGGTCACCTGATGCAGACCGACGCTTTCCGTGCGGTAGGTCGCACCGGCGGCGAGCGCCACCTCCCGACCCTCGGGGGTCCGCAGGGTGGCGGCTGTTGCAACCCCTGGCAGGGCGTCGCCGACCTTCAGTCCCGCGGCTTCGGCATGGGCAAACCCGGCCGCCTCCAGCCAGCCGAACAGCAGCGGCACAAACTTGGTCGACAGGGCGAGCTGGCTGTCGGCCGGCTGCCAGCCGCTGGGCAGCAGCACCAGAGTGCCCGATCCCACCGGCAGCGCCAGCAGGGCGGGATCGCCGTTGTCGAATCGCGCCAGCACTTCCACGCCTCGCCGCGCCGCCTCGCCGCTCAGGGTCACGCGCCGGTGCTTCCAGAACCGCAGCTTGGTGAAATCGCGCAGTCGCGGGTCGGCAAAGGGTCGCAGCAGGGCGTGCTCGGCCTGCACCTCGGCGAGCATGCGGTAGCCCTCGGCCGGGGCCTCCTCGACCGTGAAGCCCGCCACCCCCGCCAGGGCCTCGATCGATGCCGCAGGGGTGCCGGGTTCGAGCAGCCAGACCGCCAAACCGCCGGCGCGCAGCCAGTCGCCCAGTTCCGCCGGCGGCGCGGCGCCGTGCAGGACCGCCAGCCGGGCGCCGGGCAACCCGGCGGCCCCGTTCTGCACCACCTGCGGCTGCAGGGCCGCGGTCGGCTGCAGGGCGCGCCGCAGGTAGTAGAGCGGCGACGCCGCTTCGTCGGCCCCGGTCGTCGGTCCCAGCCAGGCGACGTTGACCGGCCGCGGCGGGGCGGGGGCGAAGAACACACGGTTGTCGAAGGCTTCGGCATCGCCCTCGAGAAGGAGGGTGTCGCCCTCGGCGGCCGGCTTGTCCGGCAGCGGTACGCGCAGCAGACGGGTGGTCCCGGGCGGCACCTGCCCGGCGATCACCTCGCTGCCGGCCTTGTCCCAGCGCAGGCGGAAATCGGTCGCCGCCGACTCGCGGGCATTCGTCACCCGCACCCGCAGCGAGGGCACCGCCGCGGCCGCATCGGGCTCGGCGGCGGCGAGGCTGAGGCTGAAATTCCCGGCCTCAGGCGCTTCGACGCGCAGCAGTTTCACGCGCACCGTCTCCGGCCAGGCGACCCCGCGCAGGGCGTCGAGCTGGGCGCCCTCCTGGAGGTCGGTGATGACCACCAGCCGCTGCTCCCGGCCGGCGCTGCCAGAAGCGCCAGCGAGCAGACCGAGGGCGTCCACCAGGCTGCGGCCGAGGTCGGTGGCCTGCCAGCCGGGGCGCAGGCTTTCAAGCTGCTGGAGCAGGCCGGCGCGGTCCCCGGTGTCCTGATCGAAGCTCCAGAGCGGCTGCAGGCTGGCGTCGAAGGCGGCCAGGGCGACCCGATCCTGCGGGCCGGCGGCCTGCACCTCGGCGCGCGCCTGCGCCACCGCCTGTGCCATCAGGTCGGCGCGCTGCATCGAGGCGCTGCGGTCGACCAGGATCAGCACCGCCTTGCCCGCGCCGGCCAGCGCGCGGGCGTCGCCCTGCAGCCAAGGCCGGGCGAACATCAGGGCCAGCAGCAGCAGGGCCAGGCAGCGCAGCAGCAGCAGCAGCCAGTGCTCGATCCGGCGCTTGCGGCTCGGCTGCGGCGTGCGCGCCTGCAGGAACATCAGCGAGCTGAATTCCACCCGCTCCTGCGGTGGCCGTCGCCGCAAATGGATCAGGATCGGCGCGAGGATCGCGCCCGCACCGAGCAGGTAGAGCGGGAAGAGCCAGGACATGGGCGGCTTGCAGTTCAACCCGGCAAAACCGGGATTCTTGCATCTGCGCGCAAGTTCGGGGCCAGGGGTGGGCAGGCTTTCCTTGGTTCTGCCATCGGAAACAGGCCACTCTGGCGGAGGGCAGTTGCCCTTGCCTAGTGGAACCGACAGGGCCCTGACGGCATCGCTTCCACGGCTGTCACCACGCCGAGCGCACCCGGAAGGGATCGAACCTTCGACCTACGGATTAGAAATCCGCTGCTCTATCCACTGAGCTACGGGTGCAGTTGGCGAGTCGCCAGTCTATCGCCACGAGGGGCCGGGGGCAAGCGGATGTCAGCGGCGGCCGCGCTCGCGGTGCAGACCGACGATCTGGCGCAGGGCGGCGAGCAGGCCGCCGAGCTTGCCCCAGTAGGGGCGGCGCGGGGTGAGCACGGTGACATCATGCTGCGGGAAATGCCGGCGCAGGCGGCCGCCCGGATGCACGAGCACGCGGTTGCCGGCAAACTCCAGCAGGGGGATGTCGGCGGGGCTGTCGCTGTAGGCCCAGCAGTGGAAGCGCTGCTCGTCGCTCAGCGCCTTCACCCCGGGCAGGGCCTCGCGCATGGCGACGATTTTGGCGTCACGCTTGTTGTTCGGCCCCTCCAGCGCCGGACGCAGCGCCACAGCGGCGCCCAAGCGGAAGCGGGTGCTGATGCAGTGGTCGAACTCGAGCACGGCGGCGATCTCGTGGGTGTAGAAGTCGGGGCTGGCGGTGTTGAGCACGAGGCGCCGCCCCTGATGCTTGTGGCGGAGGATCTCGGCGCGTAGCTCGGGGTAGATCCAGGAATCGACGCAGTCGCGGGCGAAATCGCGCGCCAGCGCCTGCAGCCGGCTTTTCGGCATGCCCCACAGGTAGGAAAGGAAGGCGCGCTTGGCGGTGGCGGTGCTGACCAGACCGACCGCCCGGCCGAGGGCGAAGGGCAGGAACAGCAGGTGCAGAACGACGCGCCAGGGGTGGCGATGCAGCACGTAGTTGCAGAACAGGGTCTGCGTGTCGAACGGCAGCAGGGTGTGGTCGAGGTCGAAGAAGGCGTAGCGCATTCGCCCGCAGCACACTGCCGGATGCGCCGGCGGTCAAGCGCGGGCTCGGGCAAGCGCGCAGCGGTCTTTCCTTGTTCTGGGCCGGGCGAGGTCCCGGCCAGGCGGAGCCGCAGATTTTGCAGATTGCACAGAAGGAGAACCGCAGATGTCGCCGATGAGCGCAGATGGGTCGCCGCGGAAAGCACGAGCCCTTTCCCGGGGGTGAGACGCCGTCACTCCAGTGCCACCGCCCGTCCGGCGGCGGTTTCGTAGAGGTGGTGCAGTTGCAGGGTTTGGGCTTCGCCAATCTTGCGGCCGAGGCGTGCGAGCAGATACAACCCGACAGCGGCAGCAGCCATCCCCGCAAAGATCCACAGGCCCCAGGGTCGCATGCCCAGCCGCGCCTGGCAGGCGCCGAGGATGCCGGAGAACAGGCCGGCGCTGCCGACCAGCAGCCAGGCATAGAGAAAGGCCGACCAGAGATTGGCGTTCGGTCCGTAGACGCCCTCGACCCGGGTGTGTCCATCGCCCTCCGCCTCCAGGTTGAGGGTGAGTCGGGGCGAGCCAAAATGCCGTTCGGCCTCGGGCACAAAGAGGCTGAGGTAACCAGGAAAACTCTTCCATTCGCAGCGCGTCGGATCCAGCGCGCCAGCCAATCGAGCGCGCACGGCCTCGGGATCACCCTCGAGGGTCTGGGTGAAGCGCGGTCGCACCTGCAGTCGCTGCATGCGCATGGGTACGCATTGTCCGCGGAGTTCTGGCGGCGTTTGCATCACGTGGTGAATCGAAAGGCGGCCGCGTCAAGCGCGTTCCCTTGCCATGAACCGTCGCCGTTTTCTTCGCCAGTCCGCCGCAGCCACCCTGGGGTGCCCCGCCATCCTGCGTTCCGCCTCGCCCAACTCCATGCTGCAGGTCGCCTGCATCGGCGTCGGTGGCATGGGTGGCAACACGATGCGCAGCGTCGCCCGGCACGAGAAGGTGAAGGTCACCGCCCTCTGCGATGTCGACGCCGGCTACCTGGCCAAGGCGGCGAAGGATTTTCCGGAGGCGTCGAAGCATGTCGACTGGCGTGAACTGCTGGCTTCCGCCGCGGGCCGCTTTGATGCGGTGACGATCGGCACGCCCGACCACATGCATGCCGCGCCGGCGGTGCTGGCGATGCGCGCCGGCAAGCATGTCTATCTGCAGAAACCGATGGCGACCACCCTGCACGAATGCCGGGTCATCACCGCCGAGGCCGCCAAGGCGGGTGTGGTCACCCAGCTCGGCAACCAGGGCCGCTCGAGCATCGAATCGCGCATGACGGTGCAGCTGCTGCAGTCGGGCGCGATCGGCAAGGTCAAGGAGATCGTCATGTGGGAGAACAAGCCGCTGAGCTGGTGGCCGAAGAACACCACCCTGCGGCCGCAGGGCGATCCCGTGCCGGCCGGTCTCGACTGGGACCGGTGGTGCGGCGTGCGCGAGCCGGTGCCGTATCTGGAGAACACCTACCATCCGAAAAACTGGCGCGCCTGGTTCGACTTCGGCTGTGGTGAAATGGGCGATATGGGCTGCCATCACCTCGACGCCAGCTTCGACGCCCTGCAGCTCGGCGCACCCCTGCGCGCCCGGCTCACCCACGGCGGCAGCAGCGGGCCGCTCTGGGGCGAGAAACGCATCGTTGAGATCGATTTCCCCGGCGGCAAATACACGGCCGGCGAGACCCTGCGCCTGACCTGGTACGACGGTGGTGTCGAACCCGATCGCAGCAAGATTCGCATGCCTTCGGCCCTGAAGACCTTCCCGGCCTCCGGCGCCTACTGGGTCGGCACCGAGGGCGGCCTGTTCAAGCCCTATGGCGTGCGTCCCTTTGTCGTGCCGGAGGAAACGTTCCCCTCGGAGAAGTACCCACGCGGCATTCCCGGCCAGGACCACTACTTCGACTGGGTCGACGCCATCCTGCAGGGGCGCAAAAGCTGTGCCGATTTCAGCCATGGCGGTCCGCTGACCGAGGCGGTGCTGGTGGGAGCCTTCACGGATCGCTTCCCCGGCCAGTGGTTGGAATGGGACCGCGCCGCCTGCGCCTTCCCCGGCCACGCCGGTGCCAACGCCCTGGTCAAGCGCAGCTACCGCGACGGCTGGCAGGTGCCGGGACTGGGCTGAGTCACAGCAGTCCGGAGCAACAGCAGAGGGGCTGCAGAGCGCCTGCGGTCAGCCCAACAAAAACAGGCACGGTTGCATGACTGCCGTTCAAGGTTTCTTCCGCCCCGCCTCTTCTGCAGCCGCCGCGCCGTTGCGCCGGCCCGCCGTTTTGGAAAACTGCATGTGGCTGCTGCCGAGGCGCAGCAAACCGGAGAACACCGTCGGATCATGGCCGGCCAGGTAACCAATGAAAGAGAAGATGCCGGCGTAACGGATGTAGCGGGCGAGGGAGTCGAATGGGTCCGGAGTCGTCGCCAGCGTTTCCGAGCCGGCAAAGACCAGCAGTCCGGAGGTGACCAGCAGGTAGACGACGAGACCGCGGAAGGCCGAGTACGCCGGGTGTTCGGTCAGGTAATGCAGACGGCGTTTGAGGTCGTAGTGCTCCTCGGAATTCGGGTCGCTTCCTTCCAATTGATTCTTGATGTCCTGGATCAGTTCGGGACTGACTGAACATCCGCCCAGGAAGGCGGCGACGATGGAGAGCAGACCGACATTGATGGGCAGGTAGGTGACGAGACCGATGAGGAAGGTTTGCCAGGAGGCTGCGGGTTGAGGTCGGCCTGGGTCTGCGGCCTTGTCAGTTTTGGCCGGTGGTGGTGCAGCGGGCGGGGGGACCGGTGTGGCAGGCCCCTTTTCGAGCGCGGCGATCCGCTCGGACAGCGTTTGCAGTTCGGTCTTCGCGGTCTGCCCCCAGCCAAGCGCCTGGCGATACGGCAGTGAGTCGATCAGCACCCCCGCACCAAACAGCAGCAGCCAGGCGAGCATGGCGGCAATGCCGCAGCGGATGTGCCAGCCGCTGTTTTGGCAGGGGCCGGAGACGGGGGCGCCAGGGCTTGGCTGCGCAGGGGAGGTGGCCGAGGGGCTCATGGGAGGGTGGGGAGCTGGGTTGCGAGAGGAACAGGTCCCCTCGTTGCGACGGATGGATGGATCAGCAGAACCGGATTCATCGAACAGAAAATTTCTGCCATGGACCGCGCGTAAACCGCAAGAAAAAATTGTTATTCTTTGCCGGTGCGGGTGAGGCGACCCGGGCGGGGCCTGCAATCAAGCCGGCGCCACGACGCGGTGGCCTGCTTCGGTGACCAATTCCTGGACGCGGATGTCATGGCTCTCGCAAGGCACGCGATCGCTGACCTGCCATTCACAGGCGACCCCGATCCGACGGGCGCGCAGGCCGGGCGTGGCGAGGAAGCGATCGTAATAACCGCCGCCGCGGCCGAGGCGGGAACCGTCGCTGGCGCCGAAGGCAAGGCCGGGCACGAGGATGAGATCGAGTGCGCTGGCGGGCAGCGCCGGGCAACCGGGCTGCGGTTCCCAGACGTGGTGGGTGCCGCGCCGGCAGTCCGGTTCGCCGCGCACCTCGGCGGGGTGCAGTTGCTCCCCGGCAACCGCCAAAAGTACCGTGCGCCAGCCGCGGGCCCGCAGCCAGGGCAGCAGGCCCTGAACCAGATCGGGCTCGCCGCGCAGGCCGCCAAACAACGCCACGGTTCCGGGGCGCTGCCAGAGGTGGTCCGCTGCCTGCAACCGGCCCAGCACGCCGGCCGTCGCTGCCGCCAGGTCGGCGTCGGGCATGGCCCGCAGGCGCTCGCGGATTGAACGCCGCAGGCGGGATTTGGTCCATTCCAGAGTGCCGTCCTTCATGCCCGATCTGTCGCTCCTGCCGGGGCCTTTGAAAAGCGGGACTTCCCGCTTGTCAGGACACCCCTGCCGCCTTTAATTTCCCACAACGACCGAGCGTCTTCCGCATGATCTCCGACCCCACGCCGGCCCCCGGCGGAGCCTCCGGTTCCGGCAAACGCCGGCTTGGCAGCGGCGATGCCAACCGCGTCGGTCTGCTGCCCACGGAAGGCTGGCGCAAACGCAACCTGCAGTTCCTCGGCGAGGTGCTGATTCCCTCGCTGCTCGCCCCGCGACAACCCGGTCGCGTCATCGACGGCGTGCCGCTCGCCGGGGCCGATGAAATCGGCGTCACCTGGCTCGGTCACGCCGGGTTCTTTGCCCGCATCGCCGGCGTCAACCTGCTCATCGATCCCAACTGGGCACTCTGGCACGGCCCGATCAAGCGCCTGCGCCACCCCAGTTTGTGGGCCGGCGGTCTGCCGCCGATCGACCTCGTGCTGGTCACCCATGCCCACTACGATCACCTGCACCTGCCCAGCCTGCGGCGGGTGGCGCGCGGCCAGCCGGTGATCGTGCCGCACGGTGTCGGCGATGTCGTCAAACGCTGCGGGTTCGGCCGCATCGTCGAGCTCGACACTTGGCAGAACTTCAAGTTTCGCGACCTGCAGATCACCCTGACGCCCGCCCGCCACTGGGGCGCGCGCATGATCCACGACACCCATCGCGGATTCGGCGGCTACCTGATCCGGTCGAAGGAACGCAGCCTGTTTCACTGTGGCGACAGCAGCCTGTTCGACGGCTTTGCCGAGATCGGCCAGCGTGCCGACATCGATCTGGCGCTCATGCCCATTGGCGCCTACCTCGCGCCCAGTGGCCGGCCCGTGCACATGAATCCAGCCGAGGCGCTCGACGCCTTTGAGATGCTCGGTGCCCGGCACATGGTGCCGATGCACCACGAAACCTTTCCGCTCGGCGGCGAACCCATCCACGAGCCCGGCCAATGGCTGGATCACGCCCGGCGCCAGCGCGGCCTGCTCGATCGAGTGCGCCTGCTCCATGAGGGCGAGTCGGCACTTTACTGAGGCCATGCCGCCGGTCCTCAGCCTCATCGCCGCCGTCTCCAGCGATGGCTATGTTTCGCGCGATCATGGCGTGCCTTGGGATTTGCCGGCCGATCGCGAGCACTTCCGCGCCTGCGCTGCCGGCAAGTGGCTGCTACTCGGGCGCACGACCTATGAAGAAATGCTCGGCTGGTTCAGCGATCACCATCCGCTGGTGCTCTCGCGCGACCCGGCCTTCCTGCCGGCGGTCGGCCAGCGTGTGGCCAGTGTGGCGGAGGCGCTGGCCCTGGCCGCAGCGGCCGGGCAGGAGGAACTGCTCGTCTGCGGCGGCGCCCAGGTCTATGCGGCGGCCTTGCCCCTGGCGGACCGACTCATCCTCACCCGCGTCGACCAGCGTCTTGGCGGTGGCTTGCCGTTTCCGGCCTTTGAGGAAGCGGAGTGGCCGCTGCGGGTGCGTCGCCGCCACGCCGCCGATGCCCTGCATGCGCAGGCCTTCGAGATTCGCATCCACGAGCGGGTGCGCGCTGGACCCTGAGCGAGCAGGCTTCGCCATGCGCGCGCTCCGGCGGAGCGGGAGTGTGCCGGAGGCCACTCGCCCTGGGGTGTGGCCGCGCGCTGGATCCTCAGCGAGCCGGCTGCACCACGCGCGCGCTCCGCCGGAGCACCTTTCCCCGCTCAGCGGTCGAAGAAGCTCTGTTCCTCGCGGTCGCCGACCTTCAGGTAGCGGTAGTACACCTCGAGCATGAGGGTGCAGAGGGTCTGCCGGTAGATGGGATCGGCCGCATCGCCGCTCGGCCAGTTGGGGCGACCGCGCTTGAAGCTGCCATCGGGCTGCTGGGCGGCGAGGATCTGCGGCAGGAACTGCTCGTTGTAGAACTTCCAGTCGTCGCCGCCGGTTTGGAAGAAGGTCTGGGTGTAGTAGTACCAGCAGTAGAGGTTGCAGTTCTTTTCCCAGTCGAGCGGTTCGGCGGTGAGGAAGTCGCGCAGGAACTTCGTGCCCTTCTTGATCGTCGCGGTCTTGCCCTTGCTGAGGGTCTGCAGGCCGAGCGTGCCGACGCCGGTGAGGCTCCACTGGTTGTAGTGGTCGTCGCGGTTGCTGCCACCGAAGCCGCCGTCCTTGGTCTGCATGCGTTCGATGTAGTCGACGCACTTCGAAATGGCGCCGTCGAGGCCCTGGATCTTCAGGCCGGTGTACTTGGCGGCCTTGAGGGCCTGGAACTGCCAGCCGGCCACCGACAGGTCGGGGCGCTTGGAGGTGAAGTTGCCCTCGGCGGCGTTCTTCGTGTAGTAATCCCAGGAACCCTCGCCCTTGCCGGCATCGGCGTTGTTCTGGCACTTGATGATGAGCTGCACGCCCTTTTCGAAGGCCTCGCGCATGCCCGGCAGTTCCTTGCTGCCCAGGCGCGCCAGCGTGTACATCTCACCCAGCGCGTAGGTGGCGATGCCGTGCTCGTAGGCGCCGGCGTTGCCCTTGAAGTCGTCGGTGATGAAGCCGTGCGGATTCTTCTTCGACAGCTCAATCAGGTACATGATGGCGCGCATGACGTTGTCGCCGTAGAAGGGCGAGTCCGGCGTCTCGCAGCGGCCAAGATAGCAGAGCAGGGCCAGGCCGGTCATCGCCGCCTTGTTGGAACGGCCGTTGTTGCGGCCCCAGGAACCGTCCTCGTTCTGCTGGCTCTTCAGCCATTCCAAGGAAGCCGACACCGCCCGCTCGCATTCCGGCGAGCCGCCATTCTGGCGCAGCTTTTCCAGGCGTTCGGTCGTTGCACAGCGCTGGCGCATCGACGGTGGCAGGCTGACGAAGCCGGCCGCGCCGCCCATGCCCATGCCGGTGCCGAAGCCGCCGCCCGAGCCGGCCTTGCCAAAGCCGCCGCTGCCGAGCGAACCGCCGCCGATCATCGAGCTGACGTCGGGCACGTCGAGCATGTCCGGCGGCGCCTCCGGCAGGCTGATGGCCGCGTTCTGGCTCGTGCTGACGATCTTCTTCATCGGCATCGTCTTGTTGAGCGAGGTACGCCGCTTCTGCTGCACCTTGTGGCGCATTTCCGCGCTGGCTTCCGCGCCCTGCTGGGTGCCACCGCCGGGCAGGAAATCGACCTGCTTCTGGATCATCTGGGTGCTGACGACGATGGCACCGGCGAAGAGCAGGATGCCGGCGTGGATGGCCAGGCTGAGGGTCAGCGAACCGCCGCCGATCTTGCGCCAGGCGCGCACGAGGCCGTTGACCGGTTTGGCCGGTTCGACGTGGGTGAGGGCGGGTGGATGGAAAACCTCGCCGGGTTCAGCGGCGGCAAGCACGACCGCGTCGTCCTCATCGGCGGTGGCGACGGCGAGGGCGGCGTCACCGGGCACGGGCATTGCGGGAACCGGCATCGCAGGCATGCCGGGCTGCATGGGGTAGCCGTAGGCGGGGGGGTACCCGAGGTTGTTGCCGGCTGCCGGCATCGGATAGCCGGGAGGATAACCCAGGTTCGCCGCGGCAGGGGGCGGCGGCAGCACGCGCTGCGGCGGCGGCAGCGGCTGGGTCGCGCCAGGATCGTCGGAGGAGGGCGGAACGGACGGGTTGGACATGGCGAAAAATGGGGACAGAATAAAATACCCGGGTGCGGGTCCGGCTGGCAAGACAATAACGAGGTCGCATTCCGCTTTACAGGATGGAAATCCAGCATACTGGCAGGGCCATGGCCAAAGCTCCGCGTTCTCCCGCCCCCGAGGCGATCAATGAGTTCGTCGGCCGGCGCGTGAAAAAGCTGCGTGCCGCCCGCGGCTGGTCGCTCGAAGAACTCGCCGCCGCCAGCGGGGTCAGTCGCTCGATGCTCAGCGAGATCGAGCGCGAGCGCGCCAATCCGACCCTGACCGTGGCGGCGCGCATCGCCCGCGCCTTTGAACTGACCCTGCAGGATCTGCTCGGCGGAGCGGAGAGCCCGGTGGCCAGCATCCGCGTCATCCGCGCCGGCGATCCCGCCCAGGTGTTCCGCGCCGACCGCGAGTGCGAGATCCGCACGCTTTCGCCCCTGCAGCTCGAAAAGGACGTCGAGTTTTACGAACTCGCCCTGCGCCCCGGCGGCGGACTGCGCAGCCAGCCGCACTTTGAAGGCACGCGCGAGTTTTTGACGGTCGTCGAAGGCCGCGTGCGGGTCGAATCCGACAGCAGTCGCGACGACCTGGCCACGGGTGATTCGGCCACCTACCCGGCCGATGTCGCGCACGCCATCGTCAACACCGGTTCCGGCCAGGCCCGCGTTTTCCTGGTTGTCATCTACCCCTGAACATGCGCGCCACTTCCCGAGCCGTGACGACCCCAGCCGCGCCGCGGGTGACCGAGCCCTTCACTGCGGCCGCCCGGCCCGCGCGCTCCAAGAGCGAGGTTCAGCGTCTTCAGACGGAATGCGCCGCCTGGGTCGCCTCGATCGGCGTGCCGAATCATTTTCACCGCATCTTCGATCACCTGCCCGGGCATTTCTTTTTCACCAAGGATGCCCGCGGCCGGTTCATGGTCGTCAGCCGCAACTTTCCCCATCATTACCAGCTGCGCGACGAGGACGCCATCCTCGGCCTCACCGATCTGGATGTCACGCCGGCCGGCATGGCCGGCGGCTACATCAGCGACGACCGCGAGCTGCTCAGCGGTCGCAAGGCCTGCGTGCAGCGCGTCGAACTCTGGTTCGACGACCAGGGCCTGCCCGACTGGTTTTTTGTCACCAAACTGCCGCTGCTGGGCAGCCGGGGTCGCATCATCGGCATCATGGGCGTGCTGCGCCGCGCAGCCGAACATGAAATGCAGATCCCGGTCCTGCAGACGGTGTCACGCGCCGTGGATTGGATCCGCCGCCATCACGCCCGACCGGTGGCGATCGCCGAGGTGGCCCGCGCCTGCGGTCTCTCCCAGCGCCACCTGCAGCGTCGCTTCCACGAGACCTTCGGTTTCTCCCCGCAGGAGTTCGTCATCCGCACCCGCGTGCGCGCCGCCATCGAGCTGCTCGAAAAGACCCACTGCGGTGCCGCCGAAATCGCCGACCGCTGCGGCTTCGGGGATGCCAGCGCCTTTGCCCTGCAGTTCCGCCAGCGCACCGGCCTGAGCCCCACCCACTGGCGACGGCGCCATGCCCCCACGGCCGCCGACCCTCGCGCGTCCTGACGCGACGGCGGGACCACTCAGCGCGTCACCACGGCGGCCGGTCCCAACTCCCAGGCGCGACCCGCAGCACGGATGGCCACCGCCGTCGCCGCGCCGGGCCAGGCAAGCTCACGGCGGTCGCGAAAGCTGACTTCCACGGTTCGCCACTGGCCGTCGATGAGCGCCTGCACGACCCACCAGCGACCGAAGGCTTCCCAGCGTGGGTCACTGAACCCCCAGCGCAGGCCTTGGCCGCCGTCGGTCTTTTCCACCAGCGGAGCCGGCAGGGTGACGTTGCTCAGCCAGGGACTCGCCGGCAGCAGGGCGTGCACGTTGTAGGCGCGTTCGCGGGTGAACGCGCCGAGTTTGCCCAGATTCTTGTCGAGCGCGTTGAAGTTCCAGTGAAAATGCCCCGGCGGCATCACCCGGCCGCGCTCGCGCAGCACGCTGATCTGCCGCAAAATCTCGCCGGCATTGCGGTCGTCGCCCACCTTGCTGCTGTTCATGCCCGGCCAGATGTGCCGGCCCTGCGTGTTCTGCGCCAGCCACCAGTCGTAAAAGGTCGCAAAGCCGAGCTTGGGCCGGTCGATCGTCCAGTACAACTGCGGCGTCAGGTAGTCGACCCAACCCTGCTGCAGCCACTTGCGACTGTCGGCCGCCAAGTCCTCGTAGGGATCGAGCCCGCCGCCGGTGCCCTCGGGATGGTTCGGTCGCCACAGTCCAAACGGGCTGATGCCAAACTTCAGGGTCGGCTTGAGCCGGCGCAGGCCGCGATGCACGGAATAGACGACCTCGTCGATGTTCTGGCGCCGCCAAGCAGTCAGCTCCAGGCCACCGCCGGCGGCCCGGTAGGCGGCGAACTGGGCGGCATCGTCGAACGGCACGGATTTTTTGTCCGGCCCCGGCACCGGGTAGGGATAAAAGTAGTCGTCGAGGTGGATGCCATCGACGTCGTAGCGCGTGGCCACATCGAGCATGACCTGCACCGCCCGCTCGCGCACCTCGCGCACGCCCGGGTTCATCCACCAGTCGCGACCGTACTTCACCGTCCATTCTGGATGCGTCAGGCGGAGGTGATTGCCGCCCGGCGCATGGCGGTCGCCGGCGAGCGCGCGAAAGGGATTGAACCAGGCGTGCAGCTCGATGCCATGGCGGTGCGCCTCGGTCACCGCAAACGCCAGCGGATCCCACTTGGGCGAGGGCGCCACACCCATGCGCCCGGTGAGGAAGGGCGACCACGGTTCGAGGGCCGACTCATAGAGGGCGTCGCCGGCCGGGCGCACCTGGAAGATGAGGCAGTTCAGGCCCTGGTCGTGGGCGGCGGCGATGAGCCGGCGCAGCTGCTCCTGCTGGCGCGCCACCGGCAGGCCGGGCTCGCTCGGCCAGTTGATGCAGTGCACCGTCGCCAGCCAGGACCCGCGCAGCTCGCGCGCCGGCAGCGGCACCGCCGCCGGTTCGGCCGCCGTGAGCAGGGAGCCGGCAACGCAGCAGAGCAGGGCAGGAAGGCGCATGCGGGCATGCAACGAGCGGGTGGCGATTCTGTCAAATAAGAGATATTCTTATACAGAAGGAGAATTTTTGTCGGATTTTCTTGTGAGTTTAGGGCTGGCATGAGATGCTAATCAGAGAATTCATTAAATTGAATTCGTGAAACCGGAGATCCGTCATGCATGCGTCCCGTCTTGTTTCCTCCCCCTGCCTGGCCTGGCTGCGCCGTCTGAGTCGCCGCGCGTGGTGGCTGCACGCCCTGCTCATCGGCCAGTTGGCCCTGCTGCCCTGTCCCCTGTCCCGCGGGGTGTGGGTGGAGGTGGACACGGATGGCGACGGCTTGGTCGACTCCGGCTATGAAGACGGTGTTTCCGAGGGCTTCGCGGAAGACACACAAGCGCTTGCCGAGCCGGATGCCGATGGCGACGGCTTGACCGATGTCGAGGAGGCGGCCCTGGCCAGCGATCCCCACAATCCGGACAGCGATTACGATGGCCTGACGGATGCAGACGAGGCCCGGCTGAGCGACAGCAATCTGCTGTCGGCTGACAGCGATGGCGACGGCATCTCCGATTACAATGCGTTTTACGGCAACGCCGCGGTGGACACCCTCTGGGCTGGCGAGGGCGTGACCGCGTATGATTGGGACGGCGACGGCCTGCATGATCCGGTGGACCCGGATCCGTATTCGCCACAGAACATCGGTGACTCCGATGGGGATCACGTGCCGGACCCCGAGGATTCACATCCGCTCGACCCGATGCTCTGGTGCGACAGCAATGGCAACGGCGTCAATGATGATGCCGAGGTGGACGGCGCCGACTTGGATGGCGACGGAATTTCGGACGCGACCGATTCCCATCCTGCGGATCCGGGCTTGGACAACGACTGGAACGACAACGGCATCGATGATGAACACGAGGATGGGGATGGTGACGGGGTGAGCAACCTCCAGGACTCGCATCCCAACTCCAACAGCCTGTGGTGCGATTGGAACGGCAACGGGGTCAACGATGATGCCGAAGCCGCCGTCGCGGCGGGCCATGCCATCTCCGGCTCCGGCAGTGTGGAGCAGTCGTCAGGCGTGGAGACCGCCGACAGCATCATGCACGATCAGGATGGCGACGGATACGCGGACGAACGTGATTCTCATCCCGCAGACCCCGGCTTGTGGAACGACCACAACGGCAATGGCCTCAACGATGACACCGAAGCCCCGCCGGACACGGATCGCGACGGCATTCCGGATGCCTTGGACGCCGCGCCTGCCGATCAGGACAACGACGGCCTCACCGACACTGAGGAGTGGACGCTGGGCACGGATCCCGCCGAGGCGGACAGCGACGGCGACGGCCTGGGCGACGGCGAGGAAGTTCACACTGGCACGGACCCGCTCAATGTCGACACGGACGGCGATGGGCTGACCGACAGTGAGGAGTTGTTCGCCTATCACAGCGATCCTCTTGAACCCACGGCCATCACCCTGGTCGAAAGCGTGAGCCTGCCTGAAGCTGGTGACACGCCTCCGGCCGGCGCCTCGGGGCTGCGGGTATCCCACCTCATTCCCGATCCCGGTTCGGAGACCGGACAACGCCGCGCCGAACACGCGGATGGCGGCAGCCTGGTCTTTCCCAGTCGCAGCGCGCACAAGGACAAGTCCGACCTCACCAAAACACTGCTGCTGGCCTGGGCCGGCGAAGCGTCGCTGGCCGGTTTGAGTGCCCGCCTGTCGGGAGCCGATGCCGCGCATTTTCAGGTGGGACCGCTTTCCAGCGACGAGTTTGCCCCCGGAGCCGAACGTGCCTGCCGCATCACCTTCCTGGCACCCGCGGCGGCCACCACAGCGCGCACCGCCACGCTGACGTTTCATGGCGGTCCGGAGGCCGCGCCGCTGTTTGTCCTGAACCTGCGCAGCATCGTCAGTTCGGGACTTTGGACCACCCACGACACGTACTTTTTTGCCGACTACACGGACTCCGACGGCGATGGCATCCCCGACCTCGTCGAGGCCATGTATGCGCCGCTGACAGTCACGGCCAGCGGGGACCTCGATGGCGACGGCACCAACAATCTGGATCAGTATCTGGCGGGCAAGGATTTGCGCGCCCATGCCAAAAGCAATGACGTCGATGGCGATGGACTCACCAACGCGACCGAGGATGCCTGGAATGCCGCCTATCCGGGCAGGCTCAACAAGTATTACTTCGCCGACGCCTTTGCCGATCCGGATGGGGATGGCCTGCTGACGATCGAGGAATTGACCTGCACCTGGGGCGGCCCCAAGGATCCGCACGCGGTGGCCACGCATCCCTTCGTCGCCGGCAGCGCGCCGCCCAGCGCCGGCAAGACCGCGCACTACAAGACGACGCACCGGAAACCCCCGAAAACAGCGCCTGCAGCCGAGGCCGCCTTGGCCGCCAGTGGTCCGCTCCTCAGCCGCTGCAGCCTTTACGCCCGCTGGATGAACGACGGCCTGCTGCGTCGCGCCAGCCACGAAACCGCCCGCGCCAACGGCGGCAAGCTGCCGGCCGACTTCTTCACGCCCGAACGCGTCGTGCACGCCACCACCACGGCTCTGCAAACGCTCAAGGGCTCCGACCATCTGCCACGCGGCTATCTCGCCTGGCTGGGCCGACAGATACCGGCCATCACGCTGCCCGCTTCCGCACCCGCCATGCCAGACAGCGAGGCGGCACATAGCCAGTTGCTGGGACTGCAGTTGCCGGACGCTTCGGATGCCGATGACGACGCCCTGCCCACGGCCTGGGAGGCCGCCTATGCTTTGAACTGGCGGTCGGCTGCCGACAGCCACTTGGAGCACGCGATCGAGACCCTGAATCAGCGCCTCGCCAGCCTGGCTGGCGATCTTGCCGATCCGATTCGAAGCGCCGAACACGAAGCCGTCGCCGAAGTCCGCAACCGCCTGCTGGCCGCCCAGACGAGTTGGCCTGTCATCACCTACCCAGCCACGGTCCAGGGCCAGCCCCAGAGCATGCAGACCCAGCTGGTCCCGGTTTACGACAGCCATCCAGTCGGGCTTCCCGCCTCCCTCAGCGCGTCCGCCGCGGCGGATGCCACACGTCGCTCGGCCTGGATCACTCAGTACACGGCCGCACTCGACTGGCAGATGCGGAACGATCTTGATCCCGATCACGACGGACTCATGAATCGGGATGAATACCGACTCGGGTTGAGTCCGCACCTGCCCGATTATGAGGCCACCGGCGAGCGCGACAGCGATGGCGATGGTTTCATCAACGCCATCGAGCTGGCCACGGGCACCGATCACCTCAACAGCCGCAAAAGACCCGACTACGCGATTGAGATCCTGACGCCCGTCAAGGAACGGACTGGCACCACCCTGCAGCCGTTGGCATTGCCCGTGCAAACGGTCCTGCGCGGGCCCAAAGGCAGTTGGCCACTGGGGTCCCAAAGCCTGTCCGTCACGGCACCGAACACGCAGTGCCTGCTGGCCTGGGAACAGGACGGCAGAGCTCTCGATTGGCATCTCAAGACCGCGCCCGCTGGCGTGACCGATGAACAGGGCCGGATCACGCTGCACGTCCATCCTGGCTGGAAAAAGGGCGGCCTGCGACTGACCTTCAGGTCCACCCCCGGCGCCGGCCTGCCCGCCGGGTTGAAAACCGCCACCGCCATTGGCGCGCTGACCCTCACCGCGCCCGCTGAGGACAGTGACACCGATGGCATGCCCGATGCCTGGGAGGCCCGCCGCGCCCAGGGCCCCGGTGATCCAGCGCACTCGCTAAGCAATGCCAGCGCGCTCGACGCCGAGGCAGGGCCGCAGCACTTCGGTTACCATCCGTCGACACCGGCAGAACGGTTGCCTGAGGTCGCACGCGATATTCTCGCTACGCTCCAGGAGAATATCAATGAATATGGCTACCTTCCTGAATATCCCGTCACTTCAGCCGCACACACGGCTTTAGCAATACCAACCACCGCTCAAGCAATTGCAACCGCAACTCACAAGATCCTCGCCCTGATTGACCCGGATCACGACGGCTGGAGCAACCGCGTGGAAATGGGAAACGGTACCCATCCACGTGTGCCGGACAACCCAGCCACGGCGGAACGGGACAGCGATGGGGATGGCTGGACCAACAAGGAGGAAATCCAGTTCGAGAGCAATCCCTTCAGTCGTGCTAGCAAACCCTCGCTCAACGTCGACCAGGACGGAGATGGTCTCACACTTGCCCAAGAGCGTGAATTGGGCACCGACCCTGGCCGGCGTGACACGGATGGTGATGGCCTCAACGATGGTTGGGAGCAGAAGCATGGCCTCGATCCATTGGGGTTTGATGATCTGAACGCTGATCCCGACGGTGACGGATTGACCAACTGGCAGGAGGAACGCCTCGGAACCAATCCAAACATCCAAGACACCGACGGCGACGGTGACAGCGACCTCGCCGAGGACAACGCAGGCAGCAGCCCAGTTGATTCAAAGAGCACGGTGAACAACCCTGGCGGCATCGCCAACGGCGCGGCAGCGGATGCCCCGACAGAGCAAACCCTTAGCTATCTGAATGCACTTGGACCGTTGGTCCCAGTCACCGTGACCCTGGGCGATTGGAGCGGAAGCTATTCGGAAGCCTATCGTGCCCGATTTCATCCGCTAGAAGGGGATGACAGGCCAGACCAAACGATATCAAACACCAACTACGGCCTCGTCCAAAATGGCACAGTGAGCCTGCGCAAGGGCGCCAAGTATCGCGTGACTTTGGAGCATATTGCATCAACGCAGAGCCGTCCGGATTTTGATTATCAGTTTGACATCGGGTCGGCAGAGATTCTATTTCATGATCCCGATGGGATAACGGGCATGCATTCGGACATCTCGCAATATACGGTGCCGTTGCCTCAGGCGAATTTCCGTGCGAAGGGTAAATCTGCAACACTTTGGATTCCCTGGTTGAGTTCAGCCACGGTGTCGGATGTGCCCAACACTCGCCAGCGTACCAAGTTGGGAGTCGGTGAAGAGGTTTGGATTCTGGCGAGGCCTGCGGATGCCTGGAACAGCATGTCATTTGCCACCACCAACCAGAGCAGCATCCGTGCGCTGAGCGTGGGGCAGGGCATCTACCTGCTCAGAGCCGGTGAGCGTGCCGGCAGGGCGACTGTGACAGCGACCTCGAATCTTGGCGACCAGACAAGAACCTTTGCCATCGTTGAGCCAGCCGGGGAAAAGGCCGTGAAAGTCCGCGACCTGGATTACCCGGAGCTGAGCCAAGGTGCGGGAATGAAATTGGAAGTCACGGTGCAGCCGACGGATGTGTCCTTTTACAACATCCAAATGAGAGAGGTGGATCAGGGAACTGAAGGGGTCACAGGAATCTTTACGGGAATGAATCCTGGGAGGCTGGTGCATCAGGTAACCCCCAACTGGATCAGCCTGAACAAGGACAACCTGTGGAGCGACAAGGCGGAGTTTTATGGCTTTCCTCGGCACGAGTGGGGAAATGGCAAGTTTGAATGGAATATCGGTGTGGAATGGCGAGTTCGTGGCGGCAGTGGCGAAATCAATACGTTGCCAACAAACCGCCGCCAAGTGCACACGATCGTGGACACTACAGGCAGTAGCAAGGTCACCAAGAGCTTTGGCGCGCAGACGCCTGTGCCCGAGGTCGAGAGAAATCTTCTCCCCATCGACCTGGCCATCGACGCCAACCGCGACGGCACTATTGCCATTGGTGAAACCGCGTCGCAAGACAAGCCGTTGAGGTTCTGGATCAACAATGACAATGACTCCGCTGGAGATGACAAAGAGAAGGAAGGCGGCACACCTGATTCGCAAGACAACAACATTGTGACCACTCGTGATCTGGAGGACTTCCAATTGATCAAGGTCAGTATACCGCAGGACTTCTTCGGCAAGATTCTGCACAGCGAGGCTAAACTCGGTCTGAAATGGAAGAACATCACTGGAGGTCAACCGGCGGTGAAGGTGTATCGAGTGCGTCATGAGATCGATGAATCCAAGGACTATCTTTGGAACAAAGGCAAAGCCGAGGTGCAAACGAGCTTTATAAGCGGTTACTACGACGCTAAGGTCACGGCTTCAGGAACAGCAACATCCTGGCTGCCGCCAATAGCACTATGGAGGAAAGGAGTCACCCAAGATCAACACCCCTACCTGTTGTTTGAGGGATCGGCGAAAGGACGCGGGCAACTCTGTCTAGTTCTGGAACTGGGTGGTGTCGAAGTCGAAGGCCCTGGAGTTTGGCTGAACCTAGTGTAGTCCGCCTTACAGATAGCTAAATATGTGCTGGCTTTTCTTTCCTCAGAGTTTATCTAATGAGCATGAG
>CANNUR010000002.1 GCA_947523045.1 uncultured Prosthecobacter sp. | reverse complement strand
GACGTTCAAGATCGTTTGCTCGAATGGGTGGCGGACGGAGTATTGACCGTGTCTTTTTCCCTTTCCGGTGAACTCGGCGCCCTGCGCGAACTGAGACGGAAATTTCGCGATGTGCCCATGTCGTTGGCGGATGCCTGCCTTGTCCGGCTGTCGGAATTGCTGCTCAAGAGTGCGGTGCTGACCTTGGATTCCGATTTCCGCGTGTATCGCCGCAACGGCAGCGAACCGATCCCGCTTGTCTGCCCCGACGACTGATCCCGCCCTGCGCGCAAGTCCAAGACCACGACAGCCTTGCCCGCCGACATGGCTTTCGTGTTCTGCGGGGTTCCAAAAGCGGCTTTTGAACTGCTGATGGAACTCTGATCCGACGCTGATAAAACACCCACAGAAGGCTCGCACGGAGCTCACGGAGACCACGGAGATGGGCTTTGAACCCCTCCCGCCTCCGTGGCCACCGTGGCCTCCGTGGCCTCCGTGGCCTCCGTGGCCTCCGTGGCCTCCGTGGCCTCCGTGGCCTCCGTGCGAGACCGGCCTCAGCGCCGACAGCGCCGGAGGATGGAGCCTGCTGCGCCGCCCCACTTGAAACCTTCGACTTGAAACACCCCCTTCTCCCGAACTGCCGGCAAGAGCGGCCGTGTGACCGCAGTTCTCATCGGCCATGCTCCGTCTTCTGCTCCCTGCCCTGTTCGCCCTGTCCCTGCCTGTGGCCCACGCCCAGCAGGCCAAGACCGGCAACAAACCGCCGGCGCCCTTCCGCTGGGTCGCCCCGATGGAGAACGCCGAGTGGGCGCGCAAGATCCTGCCGGAGGGGGTGCGCCACGCCACCTTCCGCAGTCCGTCCATGGACATCGAGGTCGGTTATTACCTCTACCTGCCGCCCGGTTACGACAGCGGCACGCAGCGTTACCCGGTGGTCTACCACCTGCACGGGGGTCGCCCGGGCGCGGAAAACAAGGGCGTGCGCCTGGCGGCCTACATCGACAAGGCCATTCGCGCCGGGCAGATCGAGCCGACGATCTACGTCTTTCCCAACGGCGGGCCGGTGAGCTGGTATGACATGACTGACCGCCCCAACGCCCTAGGCGAAACGGTCTTCGTGAAGGAATTGATCCCACACATCGACCGCACCTGGCGGACCTGGGGCACACGCGAGGGTCGGGCCCTGGAGGGATACTCGCAGGGCGGACGCGGGGCGACGCGCATCCTGTTCAAGCATCCCGAGCTGTTTCTGTCGGGTGCGCCCGGCGGTTCCGGCTACGGGCCTGAGCGGACGATCCGCGACCACAAAGGCCGTGAATCGGAGAACCTGCGCATCCTGCCCATCGGCTACAACGCCTGGGACCTGGCCAAGGCCTACGCGGCGCGGCCGGATCGCCCCGCCCTGAGCCTGCTGCTCTGGGACGGCACGAAGTGTTTCAACTATGCCGACAACCTGCAGTTCTCCGAGCACCTGAAGGGCCTCGGCATCGAGCACGGCTTCCTGAGCCTCGATGGCATCGGTCACAGCGCGGTCGACAGCTACGAGAAGGACGGCCTGACGCTGATGCGCCACCATCAGAAGACCTTTGCGGCCCACCGGCCAAAGCCCTGAGTCAGCTCGCCGCTGGGATGGCCAGTCGGACCAGCAGGTGATCGAGCGCGGTCAGGTCGAAGGCCCAGTGGATTTCGAGATCAGCCAGGCGCGGCGCGTAGCTGCCGGCGGCGCGACCGCCAACCAGCAGGGCGGTCGAGGGCGGCAGCATCTCGCGGATCTTGCGCAGCTTGCCTTCGATGACCGGACAGTGGGGCGGGTAGACGACGCTGAGGGCAACCGCACGGGCACTGCGCCCCCGGGCGCAGGCGACAATTTCCTCGGTGGGCAGGTTTGGGCCGAGGTAGGTGACCCGCCAGCCGAGATCGCGGGCGGAGACACTGGCGAGCAGGGCGCCGAGTTCATGAACCTCGCCGGCCGGGGTGGTGATGATGATTTCCGGCGCCGAGGGCGCAGTTTGGCTGCCAGGGACCGGCGTGACGAGAAATTCGCGCAACACCGCTGTGGCCATGTGTTCGTGGCCGGGTCGCAGATTGCCCTGCTGCCAGGACAGGCCGATTTGCTCGATGAGCGGGCAGACGACCTGGTGAACGCAGCAGCGCAGGCCGAATTCGAGGCGGGCCTCCTGCAGCAGGCGGCGCAGGCGGTCGCCATCGTAGGCCTTGGCCGCCTCCATGCAGGCCTGAACGTGCTGCTCGGCCGTGGCGCCGGCGCCAGGGGCGGGCGCAGGTTCGGCTCGGGGCGCCTCCAGAAGACCGGCGGCCACCGCCGTGCCGGCGCGACTCTTCTGCAGCAGGGCATCCAGCTGGGCGGTGTCGAGTCGGGCGACACTGCCGATGCGATGGCCGCATTCGGTGAGTTCGCGCAGCAGGCGCAGGCGGGTGATCTCCTCGTCGCAGTACAGCCGGCGGTTCGTGCCTGTGCGGCTCGGATTGAGGGCGCCGTAACGGCGCTCCCAGATGCGAATCACATGCGGCGTGACGCCGCTGCGTAGGCTGGCGACTTGGATGGTGGCGGGCATTGCAGAGTCTTCGGAAGCAGGAAGTGCGGAGGCGTTGGTTCTTGCCAAAGGGCGACCGCCGCGCTTTACGGTCAGGAATACGTGGTGTTTTCCCTGCCGGGCGCACCCTTCTCAACTCCTTTTTGCCATGCTCAACCTCATCTGGGCCCTGCTTCTCCTCACCGGCCTCGTCGCCGCGGCCTGGTTTGGCCGCTTTTCCGGCGACAACGGCGTGACCGCCTCGGCCCTGGCCATGACCGAAACCGCCGTCATGGGCATCGCCCTGCCGCTGGCCGGCATGATGATGTTCTGGCTGGGCATCATGCGCCTGATGGAAAAGGCCGGCCTGCTTGAGGCCGCCGCCCGGATGGTCGCCCCGCTCATGCGCCGTCTCTTTCCCGACGTGCCCGCCAATCATCCGGCGATGAGCTCGATGATCCTCAACCTCTCGGCCAACATGCTTGGGCTCGGCAACAGCGCGACCCCGCTCGGCCTGAAGGCCATGACCCACCTGCAGGAGCTGAACCCGCACAAGCAGACCGCCAGCAACGCCATGGTCACCTTCCTGGCGATGAACACCGCCGCCTTCACCCTGCTGCCCTCCAGCGTCATCAACTACCTGACCGCCGCCGGGGTCAAGGGCGCCCACCAGGTCATCGTGCCGACCATTCTCGCCACCGCCGGCACCACCCTCACCGCCATCCTGGTCGCCCGCGGCCTGCAGGGCCTGCCGATCTTCCGCTCGCACCCCGATGTGACCGACGCCGAAAGTGCCGCGACCGAAGCCACCGCCGACTCCCTGCGTCCGGCCGGTCGCAAAACCTGCCTGCTCACCGGCCTGCTGCTCCTGCTCTTCGGCGCCGGCCTGATTCTCGAACTCGGCCCACCTGCGCTGCGCGGGCAGGTGCTCGACGCCACCGGCCTGTCGCAGGTGCTGGAGGCCTCGCAGCAGCGCGCGCAAGCCCCGGCCGCCGCAGTGGAGGCAGCCGACACACCGACCGAGCCGCCGGCCTGGCGGCGACTCATGAACGCCGCTTCCGGCGCCGCCATCCCGCTGCTGCTGGTGGGGACACTGGCCATCGCCCTCAACCGCGGCGTCAAGGTCTACGAGGAATTCGTCGAGGGCGCCAAGGAGGGTTTTGCCATGGCCACCCGCATCATGCCCTTCCTGGTCGCCATGCTCGTCGCACTGGCGATCTTCCGCAGCTCTGGCGCCCTGCTCATCCTTGAACTGCTGCTGGCGCCGCTGCTCGGCCTGATCGGGTTCCCGGTCGAACTGCTGCCCATGGCGCTGATGCGCCCGCTCAGCGGCAGTGGCTCCGTGGGCGTCCTCAACGAGATCCTCACCCGGCCGGAAGCGAGCGAAACCCTGAAGTTCACCGCCGCCATCATGTTCGGCTCGACCGAGACCACCTTCTACGTGCTCGCCGTGTACTTCGGCTCGGTCGGCGTGCGCAAGATCCGCCACGCCATCGTCGCCGGCCTCACCGCCGACGCGGTCGGCATGATGCTGTCGGTCGTCATCGGCCGGCTCATGTTCGGCTGAGACCGCAGGTTCACCCGCCCTGCACCGGCGGCATCAGCGCCAGCTCAAACCCCTCGTGCAGGGCGGCATCGCGGCGCACGTAGGCGTGGTCGAGCGCCAGCAGCAGGGCGGCATCCCACTCGTGCAGGGCCGGCCAGCGCACATACAAATCGCGTTCAAGCAGCTCGCCCACGGTCGCCGGCGCACCCGTCACCTCCAGCTCGGTACAGCCGGTCAGGTCCTGGAGCAGGGAGAAAAACAGCACGCGTCCGGTCATGGCTTGAGAATGCCGATGCAGGGCAGGTTGCGGAAGCGGCCCTGGTAGTCCATGCCGTAGCCGACGACGAATTCATCGCCGATCTCGAAGCCGCAGTAGTCGAGCGGCACCTCGACCGTACGCGGCCGGACCTTGTTGAGCAGGACGCCGATGCGCAGCGAGGCGGGTCGCTCGGCGAGCAGGCGCTCGCGCAGGGTGGCCAGGGTCAGGCCGGTGTCGTAGATGTCGTCGAGCAGCAGGACGTCCTCGCCTTCCAGGCTCAGTCCGGGCGGCCAGGCCAGGCGCACCTCGCCGGACGAACTCGTGCCGCCGTGGTAACTGCTGGCGCCGAGGCTGACCAGACGCACCGGCAGGTCGAGCCGGCGCAGCAGGTCGGCGACAAAAAACAGGGAGCCGTCCATGAGGGCGACCACGGTCAGCAGGCGACCGCCGGCGTCGGCCTGGATGCGCGCGGCGAGTTCGCCGACGCGGGCATGGATCTGCTCGGCGCTGAGCAGGACGCGGTCGAGGTCGCTGAGGAGTCCGGTAGCCATGGCAAGATTTTCCCACCAAGGCGCAAACTGCGGATTGCCGCAACGGTCTGACGCGCGTTTCTTCTGGCATCATGATGGATTTCCCGCCCGACACCCTGCGCGACCTGCGCGTCAGCTACGAACTCGACAGCCTGATCGAGTCGACCGCCCCGGCCGACCCGCGCGTGCTGTTCCGCGCCTGGCTCAAGGACGCCCTCGACCATGGCCTGGCCGAGCCGAATGCCATGACCCTGGCGACGATCGGCGAGGATGGCGGACCGTCGGCACGCACGGTCCTGCTCAAGGGGCTGAACGACGACGGCCTGCACTTCTTCACCAACTACGACAGCCGCAAGGGCCGCGAACTCGCCGCCAACCCGCGCGCCAGTGCCGTCTTCCTGTGGGCGCCGCGCCACCATCAGGTCAGCGTCCGCGGCGTCGTGCGCAAGCTGCCGCGCAGCGAGGCGGAGAGCTACTTCGCCGCCCGTCCCGCCGGCCATCAGATCGGCGCCTGGGTCTCCGAGCAGAGCCGGGTCATCCCTGGTCGCGAGTGGCTGGAGCAGCGCGAGGCGGAGATGCGCGCACGATTCGGCGACGGCCCCATCCCCTGCCCGCCGTTCTGGGGCGGCTACGTGCTCGAGCCCGAGGAGTTTGAATTCTGGCAGGGCCGGGTCAGCCGCCTGCACGACCGTCTGCGGTACCGTCGCGAGGGCGAGGGCTGGAAGATCGAGCGACTCAGCCCCTGACCGTGGTTTTCTCTGGCGGGCAGACCAACCCCGGCTTTTTTGGCACCATGAACCGACGTCGCCTGCTTGTCACCGCCGCCTCCGGACTCGCCGCCCCCTTCGTGCGCGCCCAGAGCAAGACCTCCCTGCAGGGCGCGGTCATCGGCCATGGCGCGCACCGGTATCAGGTCGATCTGCACTGGTGCCAGGCCGACCGCGCCAAGCACCCGGTGAAGAACTGCCACGAGATGATTCAGGATGCCCAGGGGCGACTGTTCCTGATCACCGATGAAGCCAAAAACAACGTCCTCATTTTCGACAAGGACGGTCGCGTGCTCGACAGCTGGACCCTGAACTGGCGCTCGGGTCACGGCCTCAGCCTCGACAGCAGCCGCGGCGGCGAACACCTGCTTCTCTGCGATCCGGGCAGCGGCACGGTGCTGAAGACCAGCCTCACCGGCGAGGCCGTGCTGCAGCTGCCGCACGCCCATGCCTGCGGCGCCTACGATGCCAACATGAAGTATGCGCCCACCGAGGCCGCCGCCGCGCCCAATGGCGACCTCTATGTGGCCGACGGCTACGGCTCGCAGTTCATCCTGCACTTCGACGCCCAGGGCAAGTTCGTGCGCAAATTCGGCGGCATCAGCACCCAGGCGATGAACGCCGGCAAGTTCATGCAGGCCCACGGGGTCGCCATCGACCGCCGCGGCCCGGAACCGCTGGTGCTCTGCACCGAGCGCATCCGCAACGAGTTCCACTGGTACAGCCTCGCCGGCGAGTACGTCCGCTCGGTGTACCTGCCGGGTGCCTACCTGAGCCGACCCGTCATCGCCGGCGACCTGCTGCTGTCGGGCGTCTGCTTTGGCATGAAGCCGGGCGATTTCCGCATGTGGCGCGATCGTGGCTTCATCGTCATCCTCGACCGCGACAACCGCGTCGTCTCCGCGCCCGGCGCGCACGCGCCCAAGCTCGACAAGGACGGCCAGGTCGGCCTGCTGCTGCAGAACGAGCTGGTGTTCCGCAACGTCCACGATGTGGGTGTCGATGACGCGGGCGACCTCTATGCCTGCCAGTGGAACGCCGACCAGGTCTATCCCTACAAGCTGCGCCGCGTCTGATCAGGGCTTGGGCGGCAGGGCAAAGAGGACCTGCACCCCGAGCTTGTCCGCCAGGGCCTGTCCGCGCTCCGGACCGAGCACGCACATCGCGGTCGCGAGGGCATCGCTGGTGGCGCCATCGGCGGCAATCACCGAACAGGCGATGCGTTCGGTCAGGCCGAGGCCGGTGACCGGTGAGACGATGTGCGAGTAGCGCACGCCGTCGATTTCGAGGAACTGGTACAGGTCGCCCGAGGTCGACACCGCGCAATCGCTCAGCGTCAGCACGCGCAGGTCGTCGTCCTCGCCCGGCCGGGTGAAGGTGCGCAGCTTGACCTCCCAGCCCTGCTTGCCCGGTGGCGGCTTGCCGACCGCGGTGTCGCCGCCCGCCTGCACGACCGCCCGCTCCAGGCCGTGCTCGCGCAGGACGCGCAGGCAGGCATCGGCTGCGTAGCCCTTGGCGATGCCGCCCAGGTCCAGCAGGGTGCCGACGGGCAGCGCCACCTCCCGGTTCGCCGGCTCCAACCGGATCTCGCGCCAGCGCGCCGCCGCCTCCAAGCCGCGTTGCACCCGCTCGACTGGCGGCAGCTTGCCCGTACGCCGCGTACGCCGCCACAGCTGGGTCAGATGACCGCAGGCGGGATGGAAGGCCCCGTCGGTGGCGACCGCCAAGGCTTGCGCCCGATCCAGCACGCCAAACAAATCGGCGCTGACGACCATCGGCCGCGCCGCTTCCGGTGCGCAGAGGCGCATCAATTCGCTGGTCGGATCATAATCCGTGCACACCGCGTGCAGTCGAGCGATCCGCTCAAAACAGACCGCCACCGCCGTCTCCGCCAGCGCCCGATTCTCGGCGTAGCAGGCGATGCGAAAGGTCGTCGCCATGCCCGGCCCACTGAAATCAAAGCGCTCCTCGGCCTTCCCGGCAGCCACCGCCGCCAGCAGGCCCAGGCACAGGACAAATCGGCGCGTCAGCATCAGTCCCAAGAATAAGCCGAAGTGGCGAAAAGGGAAAAGGGTTCTCAGCTCGTCGGCTGGGTGGTCCAGCCCAAGCGGCCGCGCCCCTTGTGTGACCACTCATGCTTGAATGCCTGCCAGCGTCCCTCGGGATCCTGCCGCAGGTAGATCCGGTCGCATGTCTGATAAACGCTGTCGTCCTGGACACTGGGATCATGGAACCGGACTCGCATGACATCCGTGCCCACGGCGGCTTCGCTGACTTGAATCCGCGAGGGCATCGAAGCCTCGTAATCGGTGCCAAAATACAGATAAGCCTGCGCGGCTGCCAGTGCCGAGAGGCGTGTTTGCGCCTGCAACTGCTCCAGACGCTGCAAAGCATCCGGGCGCAATTCCGCCACGGCGTAATTCATGGGCACCGTGATCTTGAGAAGCAGGCCGGTCAACGCAGAGGCCACCAGAAGCATGACTGCAAAAAGAAGTGGTTTCATGCTGCTTGGTTGTACAACCTTCCCTGTCACGCCCTTGGCTGTAAGGAAGCCTGTTCCAAGCTCGGGCCCCCGTCAAGATCCGATGCCTCGGTCCCTTCCGTTCTGTCCGTGTCTTCCGTAGGCCCTCCATGCTCTCCGCCCCATGCTCTCCGCCACGCCCCGGCGCAGCGGGGCCCTGCCCGTGCCTGGGTCGCGTGCGAACCTGCCCCACCGGAAAGCCGTGCCAAAAACCGCCCGTCAGCGCGCGTATTGCTGTTCCCCCATGCTGCGCTGTTTCCTCCTTCTGCTTGCCTTCACCCTGCCCGTCCATGCCGACACCCAGGCGGCGTTGCGCGTGTTGCGCGACGAATGCCTGGGCTGCCACAAGCCCGGCAAGGCCAAGGGCGGCCTGCTGCTGAACGCCCACGACAAGATGATGAAGGGGGGCGACAACGGCGCGGCGGTGGTGCCCGGCAAGCCGGACGAGAGCCCTCTTTACCAGCTCGCGCTGGCGGATGCCGATCCGCACATGCCGCCGAAGAAGCAGCTCGACGCCGCCGCCCTCAACGCCCTGAAGGCCTGGATCGCCGCCGGCGCGCCCTGGGATGAAGCCGTCTTCAACGAGCCGCCGGCGCCGAAAGCCGTGAAGTTCGCCCCGATGCCCGAGGCCTGGCAGCCGGTGCTGGCCATGGCGCTGTCGCCCGATGAAAAAACCCTGGCCGTTGCCCGAGCCCAGCGCATCGCCCTCATCGACCTCGCCGCCAAGGACACGCCGGTGGCCGCCTACCTCGAAGGCCATGTCGAACCCGTGCAATCGCTGGCCTGGACGCCCGATGGCCGCACCCTGCTCTCCGGGGGTTACCAGAACGTCCGCGTCTGGGACGTCGCCCAACGCCAGGAAACGCGCCGCCTCGAGCAGTCGCTGGTCGGCAACGTCACCGCCCTGGCCGCCACCGCTGGTCAGGTCTTCGCCGCCGATGGCGAGGCCGGGGGCGCCGGGTTCCTGCGCCAGTTCGACCTCGCCACCGGCAGCCTGCTGGCCACTTGGAAGGCGCATGACGACAACATCAGTTCGCTGCGCCTCTCCGCCAAGGGCGATCGCCTGCTCAGCGGCGGGGCCGATAAAATGGCCCGCCTCTGGGACACCGCCACGCGCAAGCTGATCGCCTTCTACGAGGGCCACACAAACCATGTGCACTCGGTCGCCTTCAATCACGACGCCAGCCAAATCGCCACGGCCGGCGCCGACCGCGAAATCAAGGTCTGGGACGTTGCCAGCCGCGAGCAGGATGTGTCGCTGGGCGACAAAAAATCGGTCTATGTCGGCGTCTCCTGGACGCCCGATGGCAAGGCCCTGGCCGCCGTCACCGACAAAGGCCTGGGCAGCGTTTACACCGAACTGCAGAAGCACGACGGCGCCCAGCGCAGCGCGACCGCCAAGGAGCGCAAGCTGACCAGCGTCGGCGCGCCGTTGACGAGCGTGCTCATCACCGCCGATGCCAAGACGGTCTTCGCCGGCGGGTTCGACGGCAAGGTCTACCGCTGGAATGCCAGCGACGGCAAGGCCGAGGCGGTGATCCAGCCTTGAGCCGACCTCAACGTGGCAGGTCCAAACCCCAAACCTTGGGAGAGCGCTTGCCCGGTCTCGCTTCGCCACCCGGGATAACGAGTCGGCCGCGCCACTCGACCAGGGCGGTCGTCACCAGCGAGAACGGCACCTCCCCCGCCTTTGCCCAGGCATGGCTCGTCGGATCGTAGGCCAGCACGTCGCGCGGAAAGCCCGGGTGCTGATCCTTGGGTTCAAAGGTCGCGTGTGCGCCGTCATCGCCCCCGATGATCCACAGGTGCCCCTCCACCACCGGCGCAGGCCCGGGGGCCGCGACCGCGACGCGCGGCGGATCGGCCAGGCGTCGCCAGCCCTGCGCCGGCCGAAACTGCCAGGCATCGCGCAACCACTCGCGCTCGGCTTTGCCATCGGCCCCGGGCTTCAAGGCTGCACCGCTGAACAGATAAAGCGCTCCCTCGTGGGCGCCCAGGGTCGCCAGGATGCGCGCCGGGCCGGGACAGGGCTCGCGCTCACGCCAGCCCGACGTGGGGTTGGCGAGATCGAGCGACCACAGCACCGCCAGCGCCGTCGTTGAGTCGGGCCGTTCGACACCCCCGGCGAGGTAGAGCGAACCGTCGAGCACGGCACCCGCCATCAGGGCGCAGGCTTTCGGCAGCGGCGGCAGGGGGTCGATCTGCAATCGGTCGCCCGTCTTGCGCAGACGGAAGACCTCGCGGAAATGCCCGGTCGCATCCCCACCACCCGCGCAGATCACGCCCTCGGGGGTCGTCACCGACACGCCATAACCGTTCGGCCTCGGCAGCCGGCCCAGCTGCTGCCAGTCGCCCTCCGGATCGCTCAGGGCGAAGACCGTGTCATACCAGGTCTTCGTGCCGCCACGCCAAGGCGGCGCATCGGGAAAGTTGGCGCCGCCGGCGACCAGCAGGGCTCCGTCGCTCACCCCGGCAAACACCCCCGCAAAGCCCTCGGCATCCGGCAGAGCCGGCAAGGACTGCCAATCTGCCGCCGGCGACAGCAGCGGCACGAGCAGGGGCAACCATGACTTCATGGGCCATGCTAAATCAGATGCGGCGACCGGCAAGAAACCATGCAGGGGAACTCATGATTGAATCCCAGCACTCGACTTCATTCCTCCAGCGTGCCACGCGTGACGCCAAGCTGCGACTGGGCACGCAGGTCGCGCCAAAGATCGCCACCTCGACGGTGACCCACCAGCAGTTCCTGATAGGCGCGGATGACACGGCTGGCTTCGGTCGCCGACTCCTCGAGCAGCTCGACCCGGAAGGCGCGCAAGCCAATGGCGAACAGTTCGTCATAGAACTGCGCACCGGTCTGGGCGACGGCATTGAACAGGGTGTTGCGGCAGCCGACGTCGGCCTTCAGCGGATGCTCCATGCCAACCCGGTCGCGCAGGCGCACGCGATGTTTCTCGCAGGGGCGACCGCAGTTGGTGAAGTCGGTGCCATCCGACAAAAAGGCGGCGAAGGCACAGTGCTCCATGTGAAACATCGGCATGTGCTGGTGCAGGGTCAGCTCGAACCACTCCGGCGGCGCGGCGCGCAGCAGGTCGAGCACCTGCTCAATGTTGAGGTCATAACTGACCGTCAGGCGCTGCAAGCCGGTGTCCTTGAGAAACTCCGCCGTCAACGGGTTGGCGACGTTGAGCGAAAAATCGCCGGTCACCGGCAAATCCTCGCCACGGAAAAAAGCGATGGCACCGAGGTTGCGGATGAGCACGCCGTCAGGCCGGGCGCGGGAGATGAGCTTGAAGAAACCGGCCTCGCCCGATTTCTGGATGCGCGGGGTCGCCAGCCAGATCTCGGCACCGCCATGGGCGCGCACGCGCTCGACGAGGTCGCCATACTGGCGGATGTCCTCAAAGTCGGCATACAAGCGCGTCACACCGGCGGCCAAGGCGGCGTCGATCTGCGCAACGTCGCGACAGAGCACGTGCAGGCTCGCAGGTGCCGACGCAACAGCAACGTCCCGGCGCTGCTGCACCGACTCCAGCATGGAGGCGACGGAAACGACCGGCCGCTCAGCCACCACCGGCGCCGCTTCAGGCTGGGCGGCAACCTGTTCCACGAGCTCGCGTCGCAACCGGTTCAGCTCGCTGACCGGCAGCAAGACCTCCCCCTGCAGATCGACCGTGAGCTCGCCCAGTTCGTAGGCGGTGCCGCCAAGGCGGCCCAGCTGTTCGCGCAGACGATCAAGCGTCAGCGGTCGCTGCAGCGCCGCCTGCAGGGGCATGGCCGACTCCAAGCGCAGGGCCGGGTCACGACACTCCAGCACCAGCGGCTCACCCGCCCGACCCGCGACCCGCAGGTCAAGCCGCTGCCGGCGGCGCATGGGGATGTCGCCCTGCCAGGTCGCGCGCAGCTGCTGCTCAAGCACCTGGTCGCCCGTCTTGAACACGCGCATGCCCACACGCAACCGCGCTGTGTCCAGCCGGCCACGCTGGAATTCGAGACGCTGGCCGCGCAGGCCGTAGATGCGTCCGCCCTGCTCGTCATTGGTGTCCTGCAGATTCTCAAACACCACACCGTCGCCGGGCTTCACATGCGCCGGCACGGCGTCGAGCTCCACCGCGTCCGCGTGGACCGCGCGCACCGTGCCGACATAAACCCCGCGCTTCTTGCCGTAGAGCGCGCCGACCAGGCGCTGATGGTTGACCCCGTGCATCCAGCCCGAGAACAGGCCGCGCGAGAACGTCATCTCGAGTTCGTAGCGATCTTCCTCGCCGATCACCGGCTGCTCCCGGCGCCCCGCCAGCGCGGCGTCGAGCGCCTTGCGATAAACGCGGGTGACGGCAGCCACGTACTCGGGCGTCTTCAGGCGCCCCTCGATCTTCAGGCTGCGAATGCCAAGCTCCACGAGCCGTGGAATCTCGTCGACCGCCGCCAGATCCTGCGGACTGAGCAGGTAGCGCTTGTCACCGAGGTCGCGCTTCTCGCCGTCGACGATCATTTCATAGGGCATGCGGCAGGCCTGGGCGCACTCGCCGCGATTGGCGCTGCGCCGGCCCAGCGACTCGCTGGTCAGGCACTGGCCGCTGTAGGCGACGCAGAGCGCGCCGTGCACAAAGACCTCGAGCGGCAGCGCCGGGTCCTCCTTGGCGTGGAAACGCTCGAGTTCGCGCAGGCTCAGCTCGCGGGCCAGTACGGCCTGATCGATGCCAAGTCCGCGCGCCAGCTCCAGCCCCTCGGGCGAGGTCAGGGTCATCTGCGTGCTGGCGTGCAGGCGCAGGTTCGGGGTCAGCGCCTTGACCAGGCGGGCCAGACCGAGGTCCTGAACGATGACCGCGTCGACCCCGGCGGCCTCCAGGACGCGCAGTTGTTCCGCCGCCTCGGCGAGTTCGCCGGTGAACACCAGAACGTTGAAGGCGCAATAGCCCTTGACCCCGTGCCCATGCAGAAAGCGCATCAACTCCGGCAAATCCTCGGCCGAAAAGTTGTCGGCCCTCATGCGCGCATTGAACCGCGGCAGGCCAAAGTAGATGGCGTCAGCCCCGTTGGCGACCGCCGCGCGCGCACACTCCCAATTGCCGGCAGGGGCGAGCAGTTCAGGCGGCGGGACAGGGCAGGACATGAACTTTTAATGTAGCACAAAAAAAGCGGAGGGAAAACGGATCCGGTAGACAAAAAGATGTTTTTTTGAACAGTTCGCATGGAGGCTCTGCCTTCGAAAAAAGTGCAAATCCGGCATTGCCATTTTACCCGCTTCCAGATAATAAAGTTATCTTAATTAGCAGCATTTGTGGAATATCATTTGCTGCCGGCAATCTCCCGTCCTACCTGCCCCGTCAGGTGTCACATGCCCGCATCCGCTCCCAGCCTCGCCCTGTTTTCCTGGAGTGCCTTCCCATGGAACGGCACGCCGGAGGTGCGGCGAAAACGCTCAACCGGACGCTGGCAGGGACTGTTTCAGGTCGGCGTCTGGCCCTGGTTTGGCACCACGGAAGCCATGGATGAGCAGATGCCCTGGGGGCGCGGCAAGTCCACCTCACGTCCCGGCAACAGCGCTCCCACGGAACCACCGATGGATCCCGGCGGCCGCGCTCAACCCTTTTACCATCAGCCGGTCCTGCTGCAGGAGGTGCTCGACGTTTTGCAACCATCGCCGGACAAGCTGTTTTTCGACGGCACCCTTGGCGGCGGCGGGCACACCGAGGCCCTGCTCCAGCACGGTGCCCGCGTCGTGGCCATGGATCAGGACGACGAGGCGCTCACCCATGCCGGCGCGCGCCTGAAGCCGTATGAAGACCGCTTCTGCGCCCTGCGCGGCAACTTCTGCAACTTCGCCCAGGTTCTTGGCGAGGCCGGCATCGGCCGCTTCGACGGCATGCTCATTGACATCGGCGTCAGCAGCCGCCACCTGGACGCCCCGGAGCGCGGTTTCTCGTTCGCCAAGGACGGGCCGCTCGACATGCGCATGGACACGAGTTCGCCGCTGACCGCGGCGGACATCGTCAACACCTATCCGCAGGAGGAACTGGAGCGGGTGCTGCGCGAGTATGGCGAGGAACCCCAGGCCCGGCGCATCGCCCGCGCCATCGTGCATGACCGCGCCAGCCGCCCCTTCACCACCACCCTGCAGCTCGCCGGCATGATCGAGCGCGTCAGCTCGAAGTACGGTCGCCGCCATGCCGCCACGCTGACCTTCCAGGCCCTGCGCATCGAGACCAACCAGGAGATTGCCGCACTGCGCGAGTTTCTCCAGGCCGCGCCGCTCTGGCTGAAGCCCGGTGGCCGCCTGGCCGTGATCACCTTCCACTCGATCGAGGACCGCGTCGTCAAGCAGGCCTTCCAGGCGATGAGCGCGCCCTTCCTCGACCGTCCCGAGTGGCCCGAGCCACGTCCGAATCCAGACTGCATGACGCGCCTGCTCACCCGCAAACCGGTCGAGGCCTCGGCCGCCGAACTCGAACTCAACCCGCGCGCCCGCAGCGCCCGCCTGCGCGCCGTCGAACGCCTGTCCGCATGAGAAACCAGCGCCATCGCAGCAGCTTCAGCATCCCGTGGCTCACCGCGGCGCTGCTGATCTGTGGCGCCCTGCTCATGGCGGCGTTGAGCGTCGTGGTGAACAAAAACCGCGTCACCGCCCTTGCCGAGCAGCAGCGCCAGGTGGAGCAGGAGACGAAGCTGCTCGACATCGAGATCACCGGCCTGGAACGCAAGATCGCCCAACTGCTCGACAGCCAGCGCGTGCAACCACTGCTGCAGGCCAAGGGCACCTGGCTGCAGCCGATCCTGCCCGACGCCAACGCCATCATTCACCTCCGCCGCAGCGAGCCCCCCCAGACCGCCCCACCCTCCCTGTGACTTCCCTGCCCAGTCAGTCCCAACTCCGCCGTGACCGTCCGCTCTTTCAGCGGATGATGTTCGCGACCTGCCTGCTCAGCCTTGGCTTCTCGGCGGTGGCTTGGCGACTGTACGACCTCCACATCAAACGCTCGCCCTGGCTCACCGAACTGGCTGCGAAAAAATTTCGCGAAGAGCGCACCCTGCCAGCCCATCGCGGCTCCATCCTTGATCAGGGAGGCCGTTATCTGGCCTATGACGAGGAGGTCTTCGAACTGCGCACCAACCGTGTCCACCTCAACGAGCTGCCGACCGTCAAGCCCTGCCTGGCCCGCGTGCGCGGCACCAGCGTGCGCGAACTGACACGCGTCATGAGCGACGCCGCCATCCTCGACGCCTACCACGCGCATGTCGCCCAGTCGCTCGCCGCCAAAACCGGCCGCACGCGCGAGGACCTGCTGGCCGTGCTCAAATCGCAGGAACCCGTGCAGGTGCTGCTGCGCAAGCTCGACGACGACCAGGCCGCCGACTGGCGCGCCTACCTGACGGCGCTGCACGTCAAGGGCGTCTACATCCTGCCCGCCGTCGAGCGCCAATACCCGGCCCACAACCGCCTCGCCCTCGTCGTCGGCGGCATGGAGGAGGGCAAGGGCGGCGCCTTCGGCATCGAGAAGAGCTGCGAGGAACTGCTGCACGGCACTGCCGGCAGCGTCGTCATCGAACGCGACAAGTTCGGTCGCGAGCTACCACTCTACCGCGGCGAAATGAAGGAGCCGGTGCACGGCCGCGACATTCATTTGACCCTCGACCTGCCGATCCAGGACGCCGTCGACGCCATCCTCGCCCGCGCCAGCCAGACCTGGAAGCCGGGCAAGATCATGGCCGTGGTCACCGAGGTCACGACTGGCTCGGTCCTGGCGATGGGCTTCCTGCCCAACCACAACCGCGAGCTGGCCAACAAGCCCGGCGCCACGAGCTGGAAGAACCTCGCCATCTACGAGCCTTACGAGCCCGGCTCCACCTTCAAGATCGTCGCCTTCACCGCCGGCCTCGACCAGCGCAAGCTCAGCCCCGACGAGCGCATTGACTGCCACTGGGGCCACTACACCGACCCGGTGTTCAAGGCCTCACTCACCGACCTCAAAAAGATGAGTGTCGTGCCTGCACGCGACGTCTTCACCTACTCCAGCAACGTCGGCACCTACAAGGTCTACAAGAAGGTTGGCCAGACCGCCTTCATCGACTACACCCGCCGCTTCGGCTTTGGCCGCCGCAGCGGCATCGAGCTGCCCGGCGAAAGCAGCGGTTACTTCAACGAGGGCCGCTGGTCGAACACCACCCACTCGCGCCTGCCCATGGGCTACGAGGTGAAGGTCACGCCCCTGCAGATGGCCCTCGCCTACGGCGCCCTCGCCAACGGCGGCCTGCTCATGAAACCGCGCCTGATCGACCGCATCACCGGCGCTGACGGCCGCGTCGAGCAAGTCGTTGAGCCCGAGGTCGCCGGCCAGGTCTGCAGCGGCCGCACCGCCCAGCTCATGCGCGAGCTGCTCAAGAGCGTCGTTGCCAAGGGCACCGGCACCCGCGCCCAGATCGAAGGCATCGAGGTCGCTGGCAAAACCGGCACCTCCCAGCGCTACGACCCCGAGCTGGTCGTCGGCTACCACAAGGACGGATCGCCGCGCAAGGGCGGTTACCGCCGCGACCAGTGGATCACCTCCTTCGCCGGCTTCGCTCCCGCCGACGATCCCAAGATCGCCTGCGTGGTCGTGGTCGACAATCCCAAGGCCAGCGATCCGGCCGAAATCGGCGGCGGCAAGGTCGCCGCACCGATCTTCGCCGAGATCGTCCGCGAGACGCTCCGACAGCTCTCCGTCCGCCCGCAACGCCCGCTCGCCCTGCAAGGAGGTGCCCGATGAAACTTCGAGATCTTGTCAAACGCTTCGACAATCCAGTTGCCACTGGCAGCCCTGACACCGACATTCGCGCACTAGTCTACGACTCGCGCAAGGCGGGTCCCGGTACCGCCTTCTTCGCCCTGCGCGGCAGCCATGCCGACGGTCATGACTTCATCCCCGCCGCCATTGCTGCGGGAGCATCGGCCATCGTCGCCGAAACCGCGCCTCCCGACGACTGCACCGCCCCCTGGGTGCATGTGCGCAACACGCGCTGTGCCTTGGCCGCCGCTGCCGCCGCCCTGCACGACGATCCGGCACGCACCCTTGCCCTGGCCGGCATCACCGGCACCAACGGCAAGACCACGACCGCCTTCCTGCTGCACGACCTGCTCAACCGCGGCCAGAAACGCTGCGGCCTGATCGGCACGGTCACCTGGGACACCGGCGACGGCCAGCCCGCGCCCGCCACCCACACGACACCCGAGTCGCTGGAAATTCACGGCCTGTTTGCGCGCATGCGCAACAACGGCCTGCGCGCCTGCGCCATGGAGGTCAGCTCGCACGCGCTCGACCAGCAGCGCGTGCACGGCCTGGAATTCGCCGTCGGTGTCTTCACCAACCTGACCCAGGACCACCTCGACTACCACGGCACGATGGAGAAGTACTTCGCCGCCAAGACCCGCATGTTCGAAACCATCGCCGGCCAGAAACGCGGCCAGATGGTCATCAACGGCGACGACCTCTGGGGGCGCAAGCTGATCACCCGCTATGAAGGCACCGGCCGCGTCACCCGCTACGGCTTTGGCACCGGCCTGGAGTTCCGCGCCAACAACGTCCGCTGTGACCCGACCGGGACGACCTACGAACTCGAAGCCCTCGGCCGCGCCTTCCTGGTGCGCCTGCCGCTGATCGGCGACTTCAACGTCTACAACTCGCTGGCCGCCCTCGCCGCCGGCCACGCCATCGGGCTGAACCTGCGCGAGAGCATTGCCCACCTGAAAACCGCACCGCAGGTGCCAGGCCGCCTGGAGCGCGTCACCGAGCAGTCGCGCTTCCAGGTCTACGTCGATTACGCCCACACGCCCGACGCCCTCGACAACGCCCTGCGCACCCTGCGCGCCCTGCGCCCGGAGCGCATCATCACCATCTTCGGCTGCGGCGGCGATCGCGACCGCGGCAAGCGCGCCAAGATGGCCGCGGCCGCCGAGGCCGGCAGCGACATCTGCGTGCTCACCTCCGACAACCCGCGCTTTGAGGATCCGCAGGCCATCCTTGCCGAGGCCGCCAAGGGTTTCCGCCGGCCAAAGAGCCACCTGCAGGTACTCGACCGCCGCGAGGCGATCCGTCTCGCCCTCGAGAACACCCGTCCGGGCGACATCGTCCTGGTGGCTGGCAAGGGCCATGAGGATTACCAGGATGTGCAGGGCAAAAAACAGCCCTTCGACGACCGCCGCGTCGTTCGCCAGACCCTGCTCGAAATCGCCGGCCAGCGCGACGCCGACAACGCCGCCCGCGAAGCCGCCGAGGCCCCACCTCCACCGCCGCGCCGCCCCCGCCGCGACTGACCCATGAAACCCATCCCGCTCGACACCCTGCTCAGCTTCACGGACGGTCACGTCCGTCAGGCGCCGGCGGCGTGTGCGGTGACGCGGGTGCTGACCGACTCGCGCAAGGCCGGCCCGGGCGACGTCTTCGTGGCCCTCCGCGGCGAGCGCTTCGACGCCCATGACTTCGTGCCGCAGGTCGCCGCCGCCGGCGTTGCCGCAGTGGTCGTCGCCGGAGTCCGCGCCGACTGGCAGCTGCCGGCCGGTTGCGCCGTCCTCGAGGTGGGCGACACGCTGGCCGCCCTGCAGGATCTCGCGCGCGGCTACCGCGCCTGGCATCAGCCGCTCGTCGTCGGCCTGACCGGCAGCAACGGCAAGACCAGCACCAAGGATCTCGCCGCCGCGGTGCTCGGCCACCGCTTCCGCACCCGCGCCACCCTCGGCAACCTCAACAATCACATCGGCGTGCCGCTCACCCTGCTCGCGCTCGAGGACGGCGACGAATGCGCGGTTGTTGAGATGGGCATGAATCATGCGGGCGAAATCAAGACCCTGGTTGACATCGCCCAGCCCGACGCCGCCGTGCTCACCAACGTCGGCATGGCCCACATCGAGTACCTGGGCAGCCGCGACGCCATCGCCTGGGAAAAAGCCACCCTGCCCGCCAACGTGCCCGCGGACGGCGTCGTCGTCCTGCCGGCTGGCGATGCCTACACGCCCCTCATTGCCCGCCACTGCCAGGCGCAGGTGCTCACCGCCGGGATCGGCTCTGGCGATGTGCGCGCCTTCGACCTGCGCACCGGCGACGACGGCACGCGCTTCAAGCTCGATTTCAGCGGCGAAATCGTTGACACCTTCCTGCCAGTGCTCGGTGAGCACATGGTGGGCAACGCCGCCCTCGCCGCCACCCTTGGCTGGTCGCTCGGCGTCGCCCCGGACGACATCGCCTCGGCCCTGGCAGCGGCGAGACTCAGCGGCGGCCGCATGCAGGTCTTTGAATCGGCCGGCGTGCGTTTCATCAACGACAGCTACAACGCCAATCCCGACTCGGTCATCGCCGCCCTGCGCACCCTGGCGGCCGGCCGCGCGCGCGCCCGCTATGCCGTGCTCGGCCGCATGGGCGAACTCGGCGCGATCGCCGAAAGCGAGCACCGCCGCGTCGGTGCCGTCGCCGCCGAACTCGGGCTCGACGGCGTGCTCGCCGTGGGCGCCACCGAAGCCGCCTGGATCGTCGAGGGAGCCGCAGACTGCCCGCTGGTCCGCCGCTTTGCCGACCACGCCGCCTGCGCCGAGGCGCTGCGCGAACTCGTGCGCGAGGGCGATGCCGTGCTCGTCAAGGGCAGCCGCTCCTCGGCCATGGAAAACGTTCTCACCCCCTTTCAGCCGTCATGATGTATTGGCTTTACGAACTGCGCGGCTGGCTTGAAGCCGGCCAATGGATCAGCGTCGACTCGCTGATCTACAAGGTGCTCAACATCTTCCGCTACCACACCTTCCGGGCCGGCGGCGCGGCGGTGACCGCCTTTTTCCTGTCGATCTTCCTCGGTGAACCGCTCATCCGCCGCCTCATCTCACTGAAGATCGGCCAGCCCGTGCGCAGCGCCGAGGAGGTCCGCCAACTGTACGATCTGCACGGCAAAAAGGCCGGCACACCGACCATGGGCGGCCTGCTCATCGTCGCCACCATCGTCGCCTCCACCCTGCTCTGGGCGAAGTGGGACAACCTCATGGTCTGGATCATCCTCTTCACCACCGTCGGCCTCGGCGCGCTCGGCTTCTGGGATGACTACCTGAAGATCAGCAAGAAAAACTCCAAGGGCGTGAGCGCCCGCACCAAGCTGGTCTGGCAGGGCGGCGTCGCCTTTCTCGCCGGCCTCGCCTTCTGCTACCTGGTGCCGCCGGACGCCGTCATCGATCAGGCCAGCAAGGCCGGTCAGGACGCGCCCATCGCCCAGCTCGGCGGCACGCCGCTGCTGCGCGGCCTGTTCGTGCCCCTGCTCAAGGAGCCGCTCATCGCCGACATGGGCTTCTTCGCCGTCCTGCTCTTCACCCTCGTCATCGTCGGCGCCTCGAACGCGGTCAACCTGACCGACGGCCTCGACGGCCTCGCCACCGGCTGCTCGCTGACCACCGCCCTCGCCTACGCCGGCTTCGGCTACGTCTGCGGCAACGCCAACTACTCGGAGTACCTCGGCGTCGCCCACCACTCGCTCGCCAACGAGCTGCCCATCGTCGCCATGGCCCTCGCCGGCGCCTGCCTCGGCTTCCTCTGGTTCAACGCCCATCCCGCGCGCATGTTCATGGGCGACACCGGCTCGCTCGCGCTCGGCGGCTGCATCGCCAGCCTCGCCATCGCCTGCAAGCAGGAGATCGTGCTCGTCCTCGTCGGCGGCGTCTTCGTCATGGAGGCGATGAGCGTCATGATCCAGGTCGCCAGCTTCAAGACGCGCGGCAAGCGGGTCTTCCGCATGTCGCCCATCCACCACCACTTCGAACTCGGCGGCTGGCATGAGAACCAGGTGATCGTCCGCTTCTGGATCCTCTCCCTGCTCTTCGCCCTCATGGGCCTCGCCACCCTCAAGCTGCGCTGATCATGCACGACCTCACCGGACAACACCTCGCCATCCTCGGCGCCGGCCGCAGCGGCCTCGGCGCCGCGCGCCTGGCGCGACGTCTGGGCGCGCAGGTGACGGTGTTCGACGAGGGCGATCCGGCCAAACTTGGTGCCGCGCTCGAGCGCCTGCGCGCGGAAGCCTTCGAAGTCGTCGCCGGCTCGGCGGCCCGCGAGCGCGTGCTGCGCGCCGGTGAGTTCAGCGAAGCCGTGCTCAGCCCCGGCCTGGACACCGGCTGGCCGCTGCCGCAGCGCTTCGCCGCGGCCGGCGCCCGCCTCACCGGCGAGATGGAGTTCGGCTTCCGTCACAACACGACGCCGCTCATTGCCATCACGGGCACCAATGGCAAAAGCACCTGCACCGAACTCACCGCCGCCATCCTCAACGGCTGCGGCCTGAAGTCCCTGCCCTGCGGCAACCACGGCATCCCGCTCAGCGAGGTGGTCGACTCCGGCGTCGCCTACGACGTGCTGGCCCTTGAAGTCAGCAGTTTCCAGCTCGAAACCATCGAGCGCTTCCGCCCGCGCGTCGCCGTCTGGCTGAACTTCGCCCCCGACCACCTCGACCGCTACCCGGATCTCGCCTCGTATTACGCAGCCAAGGCGCGCATCTTCGAAAACCTCACCCGCGACGACCTCGCGGTCGTGCGTGCCGGCGAAGCGGTCGACAGCGGCGCGGCCCGCCGCGTCACCTTCTCCGCCACCGGTGCCGAGGCCGACTGGACCTGGAGCGAAGGGCGCATCTGCCACCACGGCGTCGAGGTCGGTCGCACCGACCGCATCCGCCTGCGCGGCCGCCACAACCTGGAAAACCTGCTCGCCGCTCTGGCCGCCTGCCAGGAATTCGGCCTCGAAGTGCCGGCCATGCTGGAGGCGGCGGCCGCCTACACCCCGCCGGCGCATCGCTGCGAACTGGTGCGCGACTGGCAGGGCCGCGAATTCATCAACGATTCCAAGGCCACCAACCTGCACGCGCTCGAAGCCTGCCTCGTCTCCATGGACCGGCCCATCGTGCTGATCGCCGGAGGCAAAGACAAGCAGCTCGATTACCGCCCACTCGCCACCCTGCTGCCCGGCCGCGTGCGCGCACTGGTGCTCATCGGCGAAATCACGCCGCAGCTGCAGGCCGCCTTCGCGCCGCTGTTGCCCTGCGAGACCGCCACCGACATGGCCGACGCCGTGCGCCGCGCCGCCCGACTCTCGCACGAGGGCGATCTCGTCATCCTCAGCCCCGGCACCTCCAGCTTCGACATGTACAGCGGCTACGCCCAGCGCGGCGAGGCCTTCCGCCAGGCCGCCCAACAACTCACCTGACCTCAGCCCCCCCCGGACGCCATGAAAATGAAACGCCAAGACAAAATGCAGCTGCCCAAACCGGTGCGTCGCAAAAAGGGCGACATCCTGATCTCGATGACGGTCACCGACGAGGGCGTGTTCAACCAGCACGAACCCAACGCCGGCATGGCCCGCCTGTTCGTCGTCATGGTGATGATCCATGTCGTCGTCATCGGCGGCATCATCGTCTATGATTACCTCAACAGCCCAATCACCGCCCCCCGACCGGTCCGCGCGCAACCGGCCAAATCCGGCTCCAGCGCCCTGCCACCACCGGCCGTCAGCACCTCGACCCTGGAGAAGGAGCTGCCGATCGAGGACTACGCCACCTATGAGTGGCGCTCCGGCGATTCAATCCCCAAGGTCGCGGAAAAACTCAAGGTGCCGCAGGATGTACTCATCCGGCTGAACATGCTCGACAAGGGCGCCCAGCTCGACCAGAACACCATCCTGCGCTACCCGCGTCAGCCGGTCGTCCGCGCAGTGAGCATTCCCGACGCCGCCCTCGCCGCGGAGGCTGCACCGCCCGCCGAATCCCTCGCCAGCGCCACCCAGGCCGTCGACCTGCCGCCGGCGCCCGCCGCCGCCGAGTTCAGCTTTGCGCCGACGATCGTCGGTGAACTGGCCCGCGCCCCGGACCTGACGCCGGGCCGTGCGGTGCAGTCGACCCCGCCCGCACCCGCACCGGTGGCCACCACGCCGCGGGTGCAGGAGCAGCCACCTGCCGCCGTGCCGGTGGTCGCCGACAGCGTGCCCAAGGCCATTCCCGTGCCGGCCACGCAGGTGGCCGCCCTGCGCCAGGTGCCCGCCACCAAACCGGCCGGGGTTGCCGCCAAAGCGGCGCCGAAAGCGGCCGCCAAGGCAGCGACCGCGACCCACACTGTCAAGCTGGGCGACAACCTGCATCGCATCGCCAGCCGCCATCAAGTCAGCGTCAAGGCGCTGCAGGAGGCGAACAAGCTCAGTGATCCGAACCACATCCGCGAGGGCATGAAGCTCGTCATTCCAGCTCGCTGATCCTTCCCCGCCATGGCCCGGCGCTCCATCCTCTTCCTCCTACTGGCGGTCCTGCTGCTGGTGAGCCTGGGCATCACCATGCTGGCCAGCACCAGTTTCCACACTCGCGAGGGCGGTGGTGAAGCCTATGTGACCGTCTGGAAGCAGGCCGTCTGGGTGGGACTTGCCGGAGCCGCCGGACTGATCACCGCCTTTGTGCCCTTCAATCTCTGGCTGCGCTGGCGCTGGTGGCTGCTCGGCCTTGCCGCCACTGGCCTGCTGCTCTGCTTTGAATGGCACCTGGCCCAGTGGCTCGGCTATTCGCCGCTGATTGGCACCCGCGTCAACGGCGCCAGCCGCTGGCTCAGCCTCGGTCCGGGTGACATGCGCATCCAACCTTCGGAATTCGCCAAGATCGCCCTCGTCATCGCCCTCGCCGGCTGGTTCGCCATGCACGATGGCCGCGAAAAGAACTTCCGTGAAGGGTTCCTGCTGCCCGGACTGATCCTGGCCGGCATCGTCGGCCTGATCGGCGCCGAGGTCGACCTTGGCAACGGCTCGGTCGCCGCCGCCGTCGGCATCGGCATCATGTTTGTCGGCGGCACCCGCCTGCGCTACATCTTCGGCCTGATCGGCGCCGGCGCCGCCGCCCTCGCCGCCGGCATCCTGCTCGCCCCCAACCGCATGGCGCGCGTGCTCGCGGTCTTCGACCTGGAAAAGCACAAGGACGGCATCGGCCTGCAGCAGTGGGTCTCCTGGCTGGCCTTCGGCTCCGGTGGCCTGGAGGGTCGCGGCCTGGGCGAGGGACGCATGAAACTCTCCTACCTGCCCGAGGCGCACACCGACTTCATCTTTCCCATGATCGGCGAGGAATGGGGCCTGTGGGGCAGCCTCGGCACCCTGCTGCTCTTTGTCGTCATCGCCGTCTCCGGCATGTGCGTTGCCGCCTACGCACCGAACCGCTTCGGCAAGCTGCTCGGCTTCGGCCTCACCTTCATGCTTTGTCTCGAGGCGCTCTTGAACATGGGCGTGACCACGGCTTTGCTGCCCAACAAGGGACTGCCCATGCCCTTCGTCTCGTACGGGGGCTCCAGCCTGATGGCCGCCATGGTGGCGGTGGGCATCCTTGCCAACCTCCACGCCCACGGCGTGCACCTGACGCGCGATCAACTGCCCGTGATCCGCCGCGGCCGCCGCTGGACGCCCCAGCTCTGACCTCTCCGTGAACACCTCGCCCCACCCGACCGCCCACGTGCTCATCGCCTGCGGCGGCACCGGCGGCCACCTCTTCCCCGGCATCGCCGTCGGCGAAGCCCTCGCCGCCCGCGGTCACCGCGTCACCCTGCTCATCAGCGAAAAGAAGATCGACGCCATCGCCGCCTCAGGTCACCCCGGCCTGCGCTTTGAGAAGATGCCCTTCCTCGCCATGCCCCGGCTCTGGTCGCCGCGCATGCCGCGTTTCCTGCTCGGCCTCTGGCGCGGCATCCGCGACTGCCGGCGCCTCATCCGCGAGGAGCGCATCGACGCCGTGCTCGGCATGGGCGGTTTCACCTCCTTCGCCCCGCTCTATGCGGGGCGCCGCGAGCGCTGCCGCACCTTCATCCACGAAAGCAATGCCGTGCCCGGCAAGGCCAACCGCCTCAACGCCCGCTACGCTGACACCGTGCTCTGCGGCCTGGCACCCTGCGCCGGCCATTTCGCCCGCCACCGCGATGTCCGCGTCACCGGCACACCCGTACGCGCCGCCATGAAGGCCGCCTCCAGCGAGGATCCACACGCCTTCTTCAAGCTCGATCCCAAGCGCAAAACCCTGCTGGTCATGGGCGGCAGCCAGGGCGCCCGCGGCGTCAACCGCGCCGTCGGCCTCTGCCTCGATGCCTTCGAAGCCATGGGCCTGCAGGTGCTGCACATCGCCGGCCCCGGCGACTACGAGGAGGTGCGCGACGCCTACGCCCGTCACCCGCAGCTGGCCCAGCACGTCGCCGCCTTCTGCCACCGCATGGACCTCGCCTGGCGCGTCGCCGACCTCGCCATCGCCCGCAGCGGCGCCTCCACCATGGCCGAACTCGCCAGCTTCGGCGTGCCCAGCCTGCTCATCCCCTACCCGCACGCCGCCGACGACCATCAGACCCGCAATGCCGAGGTCTTCGCCGCCGCCGGTGCCGCCCGCCTGCTGCCCGAGAGCGATCTCAATCCGGAGCGCCTCGCCGATGCCGTGCGTGAAATCCTGCTCGACCCGACCCGCGAATCGGCCATGCGTCAGGCGGCCCGCGCCCAAGACACGCCCGACTGTGCCGAGCGCCTCGCCGACCTGATCGAGACCGGCCTGCGCCGCTGAGTCCCGCCCGCCCGCGGCAACCAGCGCCTGCCTCATTCCAAACGCCCGGGAAAGGCGGCTCAAAAAAAACGCCGCGGTCCCGAAACGGAACCGCGGCGTTGCGAAGCTGGAGGGATCTTATTTCTCGACCCAGCGCACGGCTTCCATGAGCAGTTCGCGGGCGGAATCGAGGCCGAGCTTCTGGCGGATGTTCGCCTTGTGCGCATCGACCGTCTTGGCGCTGAGGTTGAGTTTCTCACCGATCTCGTGCGAATCAAAACCGCGGCCCACCATCTCGAAGACCTCCAGTTGGCGGTCACTGAGCATGCGACCGGGTTCGCCACGCGAACCGGAGCGCGGACCACCGCCGGACACGATGCTGCTGAGCAGGGAGGCACTGAAGAAGAAACCGCCGCTGAGCACCTGGCGCACCGCCTGAATCAACCGCGCCGAAGGCTCACCCTTCATCAGGTACCCCATGGCACCGGCTCGAAGGCAGCGCTCAGCGTAGACATTTTCATCATGCATCGAGTAGACCAGCACGAGAATTTCCGGATGGCTCTGCTTGAGCTTCTTGATGAGATCCACCCCGCTGCGGTCTTTCAGAGTCAGATCGAGAATGATGAGATCCGGCTTCAGTTTCGGAATTTCCTGCAACGCCGAGTTGGCATCTTCCGAGTTGCCGACGAATTGAAGGTCTTCCTGTCCCTCAAAGATTTTTTTCAACCCCTCAATGACGATGGGATGGTCGTCGAGGAGATAGATCTTGTGTTTCATGGTTGGCCGTGGATGGGGGGTTGGGGGTTGGTTTTTTGTTCGTATTTGAAAAAATGTAGAGCCGTCAGGCCCTTTTGCCAAGTGGGAATTTTTCATTCCTACAAACGAGCACCCGATGGCCTGTCGACAGCCAACAATGCGCTTTCCCGCTTAAAATGGCAATCATTTTTTGTTACCTATAGTATATTTCCTAGACAGTCGCATATCTCGCTATGGTAATTTTAGGTTTTCTCAGAGCCACTCACCCCTGGCTGTGGTGTTCCCAATCCCCTGCTCAGGGAAGCGGGGGAAAGCGCGTCGCCCTTCCCTGCCCGGAACGCGCTCCGATCGCACTGAGGTTGCCGGTTGCCGCGGCCTGCCATTGCCGCTTGCATCCCGAGCCGACCCTGCGCCATCATGTCAGCAATGCTTCCGCAAATCTCCCAGCTTCTCCAACTTCAGGAACGCGACCAGCGCATCCGGGCCCTGCAAAAGGAACTCAAAGACATTCCCAAAAACGAAGCCCTGGCCCGCAGCCAGCTCGCCGGCGACCTCGCCGCCGTTGAAGCCGCCCAGCAGAAAGCCAAGGAGATTGAGGTGCGGATCAAATCGCTCGAATTGGACATCCAGACCCGGCAAAACTCGATCAAGCGCCTGCAGAACCAGCAGTTTGAGACGCGCAAGAACGATGAATTCCAAGCCCTCGGCGTCGAAGTCCAGCGTTACGAGCGCGAGGTCGGCGGTCTGGAAGATCAAGAATTGGAATTGATGGAAACCCTGGAGACGGCCAAGGCCACGATCCAGGCCGCACAAACCCGCCTTGCCGCCACCCAGGCCCGCGTCGACGAGGAACTGAAGGCGCTGGCCGCCCGCGCCGCCGGCGTGCAGCAACGTCTGGAGGCCGAGCAGGCCGAACGGCAGTCGCTGGCACCGCCCATCGACCCCGCCCCGCTCGATCTGTACAATCGACTGTTCGCCAAAAAACCCGACGCAGCCGTCGTCGCCCTTGAAAACGGCATCTGCGGCGGTTGCCACATGAAGGTCGTCATTGGCACCCTCCAGCAGCTCCGGCAGAACGAGGGCATCACCCAGTGCGAGAGCTGCGGCCGCATCCTCTATCTCGTTGAATAGCCCGCCGCTGTCCGTCGCCCGGAAGAAGCGGCGTAAAACGGCGTTGTCCTGAGCCATGTCTCGACCCAAAGCGCGTTACATCATGATCGGCGGCTTCCTCGGCGCCGGCAAAACGACCACCGTCGGCCGCCTCGCCCGTCACCTGACCAACCTCGGCCTGCGCGTCGGTCTCATCACCAACGACCAGGCCGGCGGCCTAGTCGACACCCGCCTGCTGCGCGGCCAGGGCTTCGCCACCGAGGAGATCGCCGGCGGCTGCTTCTGCTGCCGCTTCAACACCCTCGTCGAGGCCGCCGGCCGCCTCGCCGACCAAGCCCGCCCGGATGTCTTCATCGCCGAACCGGTCGGCAGCTGCACCGACCTCGTCGCCACCGTCACCTACCCGCTGCGGCGCATGTATGGCGACAACTTCACCATCGCCCCGCTCGCCGTCCTAGTCGATCCCGTGCGCGCCCGCCGCGTCCTCGGACTGGATGCCGGCGGCAGCTTCTCGTCCAAGGTCGCCTACATCTTCAAGAAGCAGCTTGAGGAGGCCGACCTCATCGTCATCAGCAAGAGTGACCTCGTCGGCGAGGCCGAACGCGAGGAGCTGCGCGAGGCACTGCAGCGTGAGTTCCCGCTGGCGGAGATCCTCTCCGCCTCACCCCGGCACGAAACCGGACTGGAGGAACTGTTTGCCCGGCTGCTGAGCGACGAACAGGCGCGGCGCAACCCGATGGCGGTGGATTACGAGACCTACGCCGAGGGCGAGGCCCTGCTCGGCTGGCTCAACGCAACGGTGTCGCTGACCGCCAGCGAGGAGTTCGATGCCAACGCCTTTTTGCGCGCGCTTGCCGAGGCGGTGCAGGCGCAGCTGCGCGCGGACGGCGCCGAAATCGCCCACTTCAAGATGACGTACAGCCCCGACGATGGCATCGCTGGTGAACTCGCCTCGATCCATCTCGTGCGCAGCGACCACGTGGCCGAACTCGGCATGGAGCTCGACGAACCCAGCGAGGGCGGCCAGCTCATCGTCAACCTGCGCGCCGAGGCCGATCCGGCCGCGCTGATGCGCACCGTGCAGGCGGGCCTTGATGCCGTGGTGCCAGCCTTCCCAGGCCTCAACGCCAGGCTCGAGCACGAGGAACACTTCCGCCCCGGCAAACCGGTGCCCACACACCGCGACACCTGATTCCCTGGCAAGCCCGGCCCGGGTCGGGACGTATCCATCGGCTGCCATGTCCGCCCTCCGCCTGCTCCTGCTTCTCGCCTGCCTCGCTCCCGTGGCTGGCGCGGCAGCCTCGGACAAGCTCGACTTCAACCGCGACGTCCGTCCCATCCTCGCCGGCAAGTGCTACGCCTGCCATGGGCCCGACGAGGACAAACGCGAGGCCGGCCTGCGCCTTGACACCCGCGACGGTGCCACCGCCGATCTCGGTGGCTACCAGGCCATCGCCCCCGGCAACCCCGAGGCCAGCGAGGCCTGGCAACGCATCGTCAGCGAGGATCCGGACGACGTCATGCCGCCGCCCTCCTCGCCCAAGCAGCTCACCGCCACCGAGCGCGCGCTGCTGCGGCGCTGGATCAGCGAGGGCGCCGAGTACCTCGAGCACTGGTCCTTCCTGCCGATCGCCGCGGTGACTCCGCCGCCGGTGGCTGGCGCCCGCAACGGCATCGATGCCTTCATCCGCACCCGTCTGGCGGAACACGCCCTGCTTCCCGCCCCCGAGGCCGATGCCGCCACCCTCATCCGCCGGGTCAGCCTCGACCTCACCGGCCTGCCGCCCGAACCCGCCGAAGTGGCCGCCTTCACCCGCGCCTACGCCACTGATCCCGGCGCCTACGAGCGCCTCGTCGAAGACCTGCTCGCCAGCCCGCACTTTGGCGAACGCTGGGGCCGGCACTGGCTCGACCTCGCCCGCTACGCCGACAGCAACGGCTTTCTCGGCGATGCCGTCCGCCCCAACGCCTGGCGCTACCGCGACTGGGTGATCGACGCCATCAACCGCGACCTGCCCTTCGACCAGTTCACCATCGAGCAGCTTGCCGGCGACCTGCTGCCGGACGCCGCCCAGTCCCAGCTCGCCGCCACCGGCTTCCACCGCAACGCCGCCCTCAACACCGAGGCCGGTGTCGACAAGGAGGAGGCGCGTTTTCAATACCTCGCCGACCGCGTCAACACCACCGGCCGCGTCTGGCTCGGCCTCACCGTCGGCTGCGCCCAGTGCCACACGCACAAGTACGATCCGATCACCATCCGCGATTACTACGCGTTCTACGCCTTCTTCAACAACACCACCGACCTCGAGGAACCGAAGACCAAGGCCCCCATCCTCGCCGAACTCGCCGAGGACCGCCGCACCACCTACGTCCATCTCGCCGGCGACTACGCCCGCCGCGGTCCCGATGTCGTGCCCGCCAGCCTCTCGGCCCTGCCGCCCATGCCGGCCCCCGCCCAGGCCGAAGCCAGCCGCCTCGACCTCGCCCGCTGGCTCGTCTCGCCCGACCATCCCCTCACCGCCCGCGTCGCCGTCAACCACATCTGGAGCAAGCTCTTCGGCACCGGCCTGGTCGCCACGCCCGACGACTTCGGCGCCACCGGCGAGCCGCCCTCGCATCCGGAGCTGCTCGACTGGCTCGCGCGCGACTTCATCGCCGGCGGCTGGAGCCGCAAACAGCTCATCCGTCGCATCGTCACCTCCGCCACCTACCGCCAATCCTCGGCGCACCGGCCCGAGCTCGACGACCTCGATCCGCTCAACCGCCTGCTCGCCCGCCAGAACCGCCTGCGCCTCGAAGCGGAAATCCTGCGCGACGCCTCGCTCACCGTCAGCGGCCTGCTCACCCGTTCCATCGGCGGCCCCGGCATCCGGCCGCCGCTGCCCGGCGACATCTTTGATGTCGGTCGCTCGGTGAAATGGGAGGTCAGCGAGGGCCACGACCGCTACCGCCGCGGCCTGTACATCCTGACCCTGCGCAGCGTGCTGTACCCCATGCTGACCACCTTCGACGCACCCGACGCCACCGACGCCTGCGTCAAGCGCGACCGCTCCAACACGCCCCTGCAGGCCCTCACCCTGATGAACGATCCGGTCTTCCTCGAAGCCGCCCGCGCCCTCGCCCTGCGTGCGCTGCGCGAAAGCCAGGACGACACCCGCCTCGACCACCTGTTCCAACTCTGCCTCGCCCGCGCCCCCCAGCCCGACGAACGCCAGCGCCTGCAGACCTTCGCCAAGGACCAGCGCGCCCGTGTGCGCACGGCCGGCCCGGAGGCGCTGAAGGTGCTCGGCAGCGAAGCGGTCGCGCCCGCCGACCAGGAGGACGCCGCCGTTCTCGTCGCCCTTGCCCGCGTGCTGCTGAATCTCGACGAGTTCATCAACCGCGAATAACCCCGCCATGAAAGCCTCCCTGCTCCTCGCCTGCCTTCTCCCCCTCGCCACGGCCCGGGCCGCCGACGACCTCGGCGAACTCATCTTCCAGGACGACTTCGAGCGCGTCGAATCCCAGGACCAGATCGACGAACCCGGCAAGGGCTGGGGCACCAACAGCAGGAGCCGGGCAAAGGGCCACAAGCAGGTCGACCTGCGCGACGGCGCCATGTTCATCTACCTGCACCCGGCAGCCGATCACGCCGTCTCCGTCACCCATCCGGCCGAGTTCACCGACGGCAGCGTGCGCCTGCGCTTCCGCCTCGATCACACCCTCGACAGCCTCGGCCTCAACTTTGCCGACCTGCAATGCAAGGAAGTCCACGCCGGCCACCTCTTCGTCGCCCAGGTCAGCCCGAAGAACGTCCGCCTCCAGGATCTGAAAACCGGCAACATGCGCCTCGACATCCGCGAGGCGCGCCAGGCCAAGCAGAAACTCAGCGAGGAACAGCAGGCCGCGCTCAAGGGCAAGGAAAAAGCCTTCCCCAGCCCGGTCCGCCTCGGCGAATGGCACGACCTGCTCGTCACCGTGCGCGGCGATGAACTCACCGTCACCCTCGACGGCAAGGAAATGGGTCGCCACACCTCGCCCGGCATCGCCCACCCGACCAAACGCCTGCTGCGCCTGTCGGTACCGCGCAATGCCGTCGTCGATGACGTCCGCATCTGGCGAAAAAAATAAGCCCTCGCCTGTCCAACCCGCGCACTCCGCCGACTTCTTCACGCATCCCATGAAACTGCTGTCCCTCACCGCCCTGCTGCTTTGCCTGACCGCCGCCCACGCCGCGGAATGGACCATCTCCACCGTCGCCGGCACCGGCGAACAGGGCTTCAGTGGCGACGGCGGCCCCGCCACCCAGGCGAAGATCGACAACCCCTTCGGCGTCATCCGCGGTCCCGACGGCGCGCTCTGGTACTGCGAGTACACCGGCCAGCGCATCCGCAGGATCACCCCCGACGGCCTCATCCACACGGTCGCCGGCAGCGGCCAGAAGGGTTACACCGGCGACGGCGGCCCCGCGCTGGAAGCCAGCTTCAACCTGCCGCACGAGATCCGTTTCGATGCCAAGGGCGATCTCTACATCGTCGACATGGCCAACCACGCCGTGCGCAAGGTCGACATGAAAACGAAGGTGATCAGCACCATCGCCGGCACCGGCAAGCCAGGCCACAGCGGCGACGGCGGTCCAGCGGTGCAGGCCGAACTGAAAAGCCCGCACAGCATCCAGTTCGGGCCCGACGGCCTGCTGTACATCTGCGACATCGGCAACCACGTCATCCGCCGCGTCAACTTGGAAACGGGCCTGATCGAGCGCTATGCCGGCACCGGCCAGGCCGGCCCGACCCCGGACGGTGCGCCGATCCAGGGCACGCCGCTCAAGGGCCCGCGCTCGATCGACTTCGACAAAAACGGCGACCTCTGGCTGTGCACCCGTGAGGGCAACCAGGTCTTCCGCTTCGACGTCAAGGCCGGCGTCATCCGTCACATCGCCGGCAACGGCAAAAGCGGCTTCACCGGCAACGGCGGCCCCGCCAGGGAAGCGACCCTCAAGGGGCCGAAGGGCATCGCCATCGACGCCGAGGGCAACGCCTGGCTGGCCGACACCGAAAGCCACAGCGTGCGCATGATCGAGGCTGCCACCGGCAAGCTGCAGCTCATCGCCGGCACCGGCGAAAAGGGCGACGGCCCCGACGGCGATCCCCTCAAGTGCAAGATGGCCCGCCTGCACGGCATCTTCGTCGACACCGACGGCGCCGTCTACATCGGCGACAGCGAAGCCCACCGCGTGCGCGTGCTGCGCCGGAAGTGAGGCTGGGCGGCATTCCCATCTTGCCAGAGGGGATCATCTTGGCTTGATTGGGGAAATTGCCGATGTCTGCCGCGCCTGAACAACAAGCCCGCGAAACCATCGACGCCATGCTGGCGGCGGCGGGCTGGGCCGTTCAGGACTACAAGGCCTTTGATCCCTCGGTCTCCCTCGGCATCGCCCTGCGCGAAGTGCCGCTGAAGTCGGGTCGCTGCGACTACCTCCTGTTGGCCAACCGCAAACCCGTCGGGGTCGTCGAAGCCAAAAAGGAAGGCACCACGCTCTCCACCGTCGCGGATCAGTCGGCCCATTACGCCGAGAACCTGCCCGACTTCCTCGCGGCGGGCCTCAGCTCCGATTCGTTGCCCTTCCGCTACGAGTCCACCGGCGTGGAGACCTTCTTCCGCGATGAGCGCGATCCGCACCCGCGCCCGCGACGGGTGTTTTGCTTCCATCGTCCCGAGACCCTGACGCAGTGGCTGAGTGAGCCCAAGACCCTCCGCGCGCTACTCGCCGAGATGGCCTTCACACATCCGCTCAACACCCTCGGCATGCGTGCCTGCCAGGTGGAGGCCATCACCGGTCTGGAGCAGTCGCTCGCCGCGGACCGCCCGCGCTCGCTCCTGCAAATGGCCACCGGCTCCGGCAAGACCTTCACCGCCTGCGCCTTCACCTACCGCCTCATCAAGTTCGCCAAGGCCAAACGCGTGCTCTTCCTCGTCGACCGCGCCAATCTCGGCCGTCAGGCGAAGACCGAGTTTGATCAATACGTGCTGCCCGATGACGGCCGGAAGTTCACCGCCGTTTACAACGTCCAGCACCTCACCTCGAACAAGCTCGACGACGTCTGCCGCGTCACCATCTGCACCATCCAGCGGCTGTACTCCATGCTGCGCGGCGAGGAACTGCCCGAGGATGCCGACGAACTCTCCGGCTACGAGATCAGCAGCGCCGACGACCGCCCGAAGGATGTCGCCTACAATCCCGCCATCCCCATCGAGACCTTCGACTTCATCGTCACCGACGAGTGCCACCGCTCCATCTACGGCCTCTGGCGTCAGGTGCTGGAGTATTTCGATGCCCACCTCATCGGCCTCACCGCCACGCCGTCCAAGCAGACCATCGGCTTCTTCCATCAGAACCTCGTCATGGAATACGGCCACGAGCGCGCCGTCGCCGATGGCGTCAATGTCGGCTACGAGGTCTATCGCATCCGCACCCGCGTCACCGAGGCCGGCGACAAGGTGGAGAAAGGCTTCTACGTGGACCGCCGGCACAAGGAGACCCGCCGCCGCCGCTGGGAGCGCCTCGATGAAGACCTCGCCTTCACCGAAAAGGAACTCGACCGCAGCATCGTCGTCCCCTCGCAGATCCGCACCGTGCTCACCGCCTATCGCGATGCCCTCTTCACCGAGCTGTTTCCCGGCCGCGCACTCGTGCCGAAAACGCTCATCTTCGCCAAGGACGACAGCCACGCCGAGGACATCGTCCAGCTCGTCTGGGAGGTCTTTGGCAAGGGCACCGACTTCTGCAAAAAGATCACCTATCAGGCCAAGCATCCCACCACCGGCAAACCGGCCAGGAGCGAGGACCTCATCGCCGAGTTCCGGACTTCTCCGCAGCTGCGCATCGCCGTCACCGTGGACATGATCGCCACCGGCACCGACATCAAGCCGCTGGAGTGCCTGCTCTTCCTGCGCGACGTGCGCAGCCGCGTCTATTTCGAGCAGATGAAAGGCCGCGGCACCCGCGTGCTCACCCCCACCGATCTGCAATCCGTCTCCGGGGCCGAGGCCAGGGCCAAGACCCACTTCATCATCGTCGATGCCGTCGGCGTCTGCGAAAGCGACAAGACCGAGTCCCGCCCGCTGGAGCGGAAGCCCACCGTTGCCTTTGAAAAACTCCTCCTCGGCGTCGCCCTCGGGAAGCGGGATGAAGACAGCCTCACCTCGCTGGCCGGACGCCTCGCCCGGCTCGACCGCGAACTCACCCCCGCCCAGCAAAAGGAAGTCACCACCACCAGCGGCGGCCACACGCTCAGCCAGATGTCGGCGGCGTTGTTGAAGGCCTTCGATCCCGACGCCGTCGCCGAGCACGCCACCGGCCTCCAAGGAGCCGAACCCCAGGAACTCAGCGAGGAAGCCTTCACCCAAGCCCAGACCGAACTCATCACCACCGCCTGCGCCCCGTTCGACAAACCCGCCCTGCGCAATCTGCTCGCCAAGGTGAAGCAGGAGAGCGAGCAAACCATCGCCACCTCCGTCCTTGATGAAGTGCTTGAGCAGGGCTTCAGCGGAGCCGCCAAGGACAAGGCCGCCGCATTGGCAAAATCCTTCCGCGACTACATTGAGCAGCATCAGGCCGAGATCACCGCCCTGCAGATCCTCTACAGCCGTCCCTACGCCCAGCGCCTCACCGAGAAGATGCTCAAGGAGCTGGAAAAGAAGCTCCGCGAGCAGCACGCCGCCTGGACCGAGGACAACCTCTGGAACGCCTTCGCCGCCACCGCCCCGGACAAGGTCCAAGGCCGCACCCAAGCCGGACGCTTCGCCGATCTCGTCTCCCTCGTCCGCTTCGCCCTGGAGCAGCAGCCGTTATTAAAACCCTTCGCCGACACGGTCAGCGAACGCTTTGACCAATGGCTGCGCACCCGCGATCAAGCTGCCGCTGCTCAACTTGAAACTTCCAACT
>CANNUR010000001.1 GCA_947523045.1 uncultured Prosthecobacter sp. | reverse complement strand
AAACGATCCTGGACTGCACCGTAGAGATTGTCCCGGCGGATGGCGGCCAAATCGGGCGTGAACTTTTGCTGGAGCCACCACGCAGCGGGGTCGGCACGCTGGAAGGCGATAAGCTGCTGCCCAAGTTCCTGATGGTAGGTGCCAAAGTGCTGGCGATCGAGCAGACTGCGCTTGACGTCAAAGCGGGCGCGGTAGGCATCCAGATCGTCGATCAGCAGGCACTGCTCCTTCAGCAACCTCACCAGTGCGGCGTGATCCACCGTCTCGGGCTCGCCCCAAGTAGCCGCATCGCGCCGAAAGCGTGATGGATCGGCAAGAAGACCGTCGAGATGGGAAAAGCGCCAGATTTTCCAGATGCGGTAGCTCTTCTCCGTCGTCGCCTCCGGCGCGCCCAGAACTTCAAGAACCTCCGGCCCCACGCCGAGCGACTGACGACTGTGAACATTCATCAGCACCCAGCGGTCCGGATGCGTCGCGGGTGACTCCGGGAAGGCGATGACGTCCGGGCAGAGCTGGCTCATGCCTGCGAACGAAGTTTTTCAATGACCCGGACCAGACCACCGACGGTCTGGAAGTCTTCCGACTGCATGTCATCCGCCTCAAATCGGATGCCGCAGAGATCCTCGAAGTGGGAGATCATCTCAATGATGCCCATGCTGTCGATGATCTTGGCATCCAGGTAGCTAGAGGCGAGTTTTTCGGCCTCGGTGGCGCCGGGCAGGCCGCCTTTGGAGGCAAAGTAGTCGAGGACGATTTGGGTGACGTTCATGGAGCAGGGCGGGAATGGAAAACCGGGGAGCGGCATCAGCGCTCGATGGCAATGACACGGGCGGGTGCGCCGTCCGAACCAAGGATGTTCAGAGGCAGCACGACAAGTTCTACCTCGGAGAGCGTCAACTGCCGCAGGTTGGTGCAGTATTCAACAAAAACGACGCCTGCCGCGAGCATGATCTTGTGCAGCGGCGAATCCTTCGGCCCGGTGCGACCATTGTCGGGACTGTCCACCTGCGGCGTATCCATGGCTAGGACGCGAACGCCGCGCTCGACCAACCAATGGCCCGCCTCCTCGGTGATGTAGGGCTGGTCGGTGTAGTATTTCATGGTGCCCCAGTGATCCGACCAGTCGAAGCGCAGAATCAGCCGCTCCGGCCTGTCATTCCCCAGCAGGCGCTCAAAGTCCGCCACCCCGAACTCCTGCTTCGGCTGTGTTACGGGGGTAAAATCCAGTACGCGCGCCGGTCCTACAAGCCAGCCGAGGGGGATTTGCTCAACGGTAGGCCCACCGGGTATGAAGTGGCGCGGGGCATCAATGTGCGTGCCGCAATGCGTACCCAGGGTGATTTTGCGCGTCTCGCGATTTTCAATGCCAAAACGGCCGAGCTGGGTGATCTCAACCACCGGATGCCATTGCACCGGAAAGGTGGTCATGCCTTCATGAATGGGATAGCTGAGGTCAATGATCCGCATGGCTGGGGGAGTCGTTCGAGGTTGGGACAAAAAAGCGGCGCACCCTGGCGGGGGTGCCGGCCGCAAGGGCATAGGGAGGCACATCATCCTTCACCACTGAGTGCGCGGCAACTACGGCGTGACGCCCGAGGGTCACCCCCTCGAGGATGGAACAGCGGATGCCGATCCAAACGTGGTCGCCGATCTTCACCGGCCGGCCTTTGGTCGGCGGCAGCAGCACCGGCGGCAACTCCACCCCCTCAAACCGGTGGTGGCAATCGGAAACAAACAGATCTGATGCCGTCATGACGTGCCGGCCAAACTCGACCGAGAGCGTGCAAATGATGAAATAGCGGTCCCCCAGTGTCGTGCCATCACCCAGTACCAGATCCGCGGGCCGGTTGTCGTCCCAGCCGGTGAAATCAAAGCCATCCGCCAGTTCAGGATAGTGCCTGCGCGCAAGCACCCCGCAGGCCCCGCCAAACGCCTGCTTCGGCAGCATGACGATCTTGCCGTAGCGCCCGAAACTCACCCAGTTGCCGATGCTGATGCAGTTGGGAAAGGTGATCTCACAGGGCGTGCGGATTTTGGAGTGACTGCCAAAGCGCTTGAAGCAGTCCTTCATCGGCTCCGGCAGGACAGCAAAGGAACCGTCCTCGATGCAGGTGCGTTTCTTGGCCTCCAGTGCAGCAGCATGCCTCGCCTGCAATTCCTCGATCGCCACCCGCCCATCCCCACGCAGCGGCAGCCATCCGGCACGGACGATCTCGACCTCCGCCGTTACTCCCAGCCCGCGAACCTCGTCCGCGAGTGCGACGGCAAGAGCGCGGTTGTCGTCCACACGCTCGCCATGGAACTCGGCAAACAGCACCCGCTCAGGCGCGCCCTTATCAGCGGGCTCGTCGAACCAGGCCAGGCGATCCTCGCGGAATTGCGGAAAGCGGCGGGCCAGAGCCTTCAGGCTCGGGTCATCTCGTGATGGACGGGTGGCGCTCACACTCAGGTTTTAGGCGAGTGTTTGGAAGATTTCAACCATCACCCCATCCGGTCCCTCCAGGAGGTCCAATCGCATTTTCTTGCCTCCGATGACCTCCTCCATGACTCCAGTGGATGCACGCACGCCACCGCGCGCCATGACACGGGCCCGATCCTGCTCAAACTGGGTGCTGACCATCGAGACCACGCGGAATCCGGGGCCGTCCAGCAAGGCCGGTGCCGGAGCGTCGGTACTCACCAGCAGCCGCAGGCGAGCGCGCCACTGTGGCATCAGGGCGGGAAAACGCAGCTGCAGCGAACCTGCCATCTTGTCCTGCGCCCCCTCCGGCTGAAAGCCAAGGCCTTCGACCCAGAAACGGCGTGCGGCTTCCATGTCGCTCACGCGGTGCACGAGGCATCCCCGCTCCAAATCCGAGACCCAGAGCGGACTTGTCAGGCCACCGTACCGCCGCGAGCAGACTCCAGGCAGGGGCGTGATTTCGGATTCTCCCGCCTCGGGCAGACGATCCGCCGGGAAAATCAGTTGCAGCGGCGCAACGATGTCCGCGGGCGGCGGTTCCGTGTAGGCGATCAATTCCAGCGCGGGTAACCCCGGACACTCCAGGTAGGCCAGGGCCAGTTCACGCGAAGCTGTCGCCATCCAGGAACGCTTGCCTGCGAAAACCGGGATACCCTCCTGAACAAAACGCGGACGCCATCCCAGGGACTCAAAGAAAGTCCGATCCGCAGCCAGGTCGGCGCTGCCCAGAACTGCGTGCGTCAAGCCGAGGATCATGCCTTTTCGCCCAGCCTGCGCCTAACCTCCTGGTTCAGAACCTTGCCGGTAACGCCTGTGGGAAAATCCTCAAACTGCCGCAACTGGGTCGGCACGGCCTGCTGAGCCAGATGCTTGCGGCAATGCTCAAGGATGGAGGGCTGCTCATCCAACAGCACCAGCCCCGGCTTCAAACGCAGCGCCGCCGCCACCTCCTCGCCATAAAAGTCATGCGGCAATCCAACCACCACCGCATCCTCGACAGCAGGGTGATGAAGCAGGCAGTCGCGCACCGCGCGCGGACTGAGATTTTGGCCTCCCCGGATGATGATGTCCTTCTTGCGCCCGGTGATGAAAATCTCTCCCCCAGGACGGCGCAGGCCGATATCGCCGGTTGGAAACCACTCCGGTGGCGGCTCCACCTCGCCCGTCTCCGAATTCAGATAGCCGAGCATGCTCCAAGGGGTGCGAACCCAGATCTCGCCCTCACCTCCCTCCGGCAGTCGCACCCCAGCATCATCGACCGTGACAAACTCCACGCCCTCAAGCAAATGCCCGACCGAGTCAGGCAGCCGCGTCTGGCGGGGTGTGTTGGCCGCGATGATCAGCAACTCGGACAGCCCGTAACTTTCCAGGCACTCGACACCATACTTGGCCTCGAAGTCCGTCTTGAGCTTGAGCGCCAGCGGCGCGGTGCCGGCGCAAACCGTGTGGATGCGCTCACGCGCATAAGCCGCGCCCGCAGCGTCGCGATCCATTCTCTGCAGCGAGGCCATCATTGTGGGCGAAAGCCAGAGGGTGTTGACCTCGTGGGTGATGACCGGCTTCCAGAAAGCCAGGATCGTCTGCGCAGTGAAGGCGCGCGCCAGAACCACACTACCGCCCGCCATGAAGGGTGACATCAGCGTGTTCAGGTAGCCACTGCTATAGGCCATCGGCCAAATGTGCAGGAAGCGGTGGCCGCTGCCAAAGCCCATGGCTTCGTTGAAGGCCACTGCGTTGCCAAACTCCGAACGGACGCAGTGCACCACCCCCTTGGGACGACCGGTAGTTCCCGAGGTGAAGAGAATGAGCAGCGTGTCCTCGTCGTCCAACCCCGCCATCGGCTCCGGCTCGCCGGCGAAATCCGCCTGATCGAAGTTCCACGCCTCTTCAACGTCCTCGGGATGGAAATTCGTTTCCTGGCCGAGCACGACACGCAATTGGCGCAGGTGAGGAAGTTTTTCGGTGGCCTGCAGCACCAGCGGCCGCGTGCAGCGCGAGAAGAGCAACAGCCGCGCACCACTGTGCTCCAAGATATGGCGCACATCGTCCGTATGCAGCGCTTGATTGACCGGCACCGCCACCGCTCCGGTGAAAAGACAGCCGAAGTAAAGGGCCGCAAACTCCGCCGAATTGGCAAGAATCAGCGCCACGCGATCCCCCTTTACCACCCCCTGGGCGCGCAGCAAGCCGGCCGCCTTCCTCCCCCACTCAAAAAACTCGCTGTACGTCCACGACCGACCCGTCATCGACTCGATCAAAAACACCCGATCCCGATGGTCTTCAAAGACACGACGGATGCTCTGGAGAAGGGCTTGCGAAGGCATGAACAGGTGAACTCAAGGTTTCTGCGCCAGGGATGTGATGCGCGCGGCGAGGATGCTTTTGCCGGTGGCATCGAGCTTTTCCTGAAGCCAGCGCAACGCTGAGACGGCCCTACTGAAGCCGACATTGACCAGCGTGATGAAATCCACCTCCTGAGCGCGGTTCTGCACCTGCTGATCCTCGGTCACCCACTGGGCGAGCTGGGCGTGCGTGGTTTCATAGCGTTGCAGGATCGCCTGCACCAGCCGCTGCTTCGGCTGACGCGTGTTGTCGCCGGTTAGGTAGATGTTGACCGCGGGATTGAGCGCCTCAAAGGCGGGCGGATCAAGTGGGCGAAGGCGGTAGTTCAGACGGCTGTGCCGCCGCTCACGGCGTGCAAGGGCACAAAGTTCGTCGAGTTCACGGTCCAGCAACTGCAAGAACTGACGGGCCAGCGTCTCCATGAACGGTCCCTCCTCCGTGGCCTCCTGAAGCCACCAGTTGGTGCCCTGCACATCCTTGTTAAAACCGGCAAACTCCAGGAAAAGCGCCGAGTCGAAACCGGCCAGTCGCAGCACCGCCGCCAGCTCGACGATGGAGAGCGTACGGTCATCCAGCCGGGACAGAAGGTAGCCGGCCATGGCTGCGGCACCCGCCGGCTCGGGTTTGCGCGCGTGCCGGCTGACGAAAGCCGCGCGGTCCTCCAGGCTCATGCCGGCAAACTCCGGCCGGCTGGCGGCACGGTGCATGTCATCCGCATAGATGAGCGCCTGGGCAATCGGGTTGAGCGTGTGTGTGGCCGGATGAAAGGTCTCCTTGCCCATGAAGGGACCGTTGCCCAGCAGGCTCTGCTTGAGGATCTCATAACAGCGGTTGCCATTTGCGTACGAACTGGAGCCCAGCCCCACATAGGCCGTGCCACGCCCGGACAGATGCCGCTCAACGACCACGCCCAACAGCTGCGCAAGCGACTGCAGGTTGGCCAGATCAAAGACACCGTGGATACGCGTCGGCAGATCCCCGCCGAGCTGCTGGCGGTTCAGAAAGGCGTCGATGGCGGGAAAAACCCGCTTCAATTCCGCGCGTGTCGCCGCCGGCAGACAGGCGGGATCGCGCAGTTGCAGATCGGCAAGCACGGCTGCGGCCAGGGCTGCGCCGATGGAGGCCTGATTCCAGGTGCTGATGGCCTGGGTGTCGCCACGCGGAAGCGTCTCGTCGAGCATCACCAGGTATCCCGTCATGAGTCCAAACAGCCCTCCCTCAACACCGCCGCGCACCACCACGTGGCCGTTCTCCACCGCGCAGCCAAGTGAGCGTAGGGTTTGCAGGCTCTTTTCATCCGCCAACAACTCTTCCGTAGTACAGCGACGCTCGCGCGCGACATCCGCCAGGGAGTTGGCGAGCAGATTTTGCAGCTCGTCGGCACTCTGTGGATTGGTTGGAAAAAAGTACCCGCCGCTGTCAAGTGCGTCCTTGAGCGCCCCGGGATCGCGCTGCTTGCGGTTGATGTAGGTGTGCAGCACCGTCAACGGTGGCTGCTCCGTCTCCAGAGCACGCAGATGCTCGGTCTTCTCCGCATTCATGAAGTCCGCCTGCTCATCCGGGCACCAGATGATCAGCCAGCCCTCATCGTCATTGAGGATGGTGAAGGACCTGCCTGCCAGCGTCAGGCGAGTGCTTTGCATGAAGCGCAGGGCCTCATGCAGGGAGATGCCCATGTTCGACGAGGTGGAGCAGACAATCGGTCTTGCCGCATAAGTCTTCCAAATCGCCAGAGCCTCCAGATCCAATCCCGCGAGGTCTGAATCGGAGATCGCCGCCAGCGCCTCCTCGGTGAAGATCGCCTTGCCCCCTTCCCCGCCGGGCGTCTTGCGTGAGCGCAGGAAGGCAAGGGCATCGGCCTTCAGCGCGACGGGCGCAGCCTTCTGCAGACGCCGCAACTCCTTGAGCACATGCTCTCCAAGCAAGCCGATGCCGTTGAAGCATTTCACGCAGCTGCCGTAGTCCTTCCAGCCGCGCAAAAAGCGCATCCTGCGGCCCGTCACCAGTCCGGCCAGCGGTGCGTCAAAAATCAGATTGTCATGCGACGCATCGTAGGGCAGCGAAGCCTGTTCGGGCGGAACACGATCCTTAACCCCCAACTTACGGGCCAGCCGCGCGGTGAAAATGGCCAGATCCATCGGCAACAAAGCCTCGGGATCGGGGGTTTGCCCCAGGATGACCAAACCCTGCTCGGAAGTGACAGCATCTTCGAGACCGGTGACCGGGGTGTGTAGGTAAAACGACTTCGACATGGATGAGAATTAGGGAGCGAGAACGGCAGAGAGTTGTTCCAGAGCGAGCAACTGCGCCGCCACGGCAGGAGAAACCTTCCGATCATGCGCAACCTGGAGCATTCTGGAGGCAGTGGCAATCATTCGCGTATCCAGCCGGGTGGCAGCCTCCTCTGCCGTCCACAGCGCACCACCACGGTTTTGGGCCCATTCAAAGTGACTCATGGTGATCCCACCTGCGTTGGCCACCACATCTGGCAAGATCTCGATGCCGCGAGCCACGAGCATCTCCTCGGCCTCTGGGCAGATCGGGCCATTGGCGATTTCCAGGATCATGCGACATTGCAGCCGCGGCACCATGGCCTGCGTGACCTGCCCAGCGGTGGCGGCTGGAATGACCAGATCCGCCTTTGCCAGCAGAACCTCGGCCGGTGCAATGGTCTGTACCCCTGGCAATTGCAGGTCGCGGAAAGCAGTACCCGCTTCGCGCGCCTGCCAGAGCAGCTCGGCATCGAGGCCGGCCTCGCCATACAAACCCGCAGTGGAATCACTGGCCGCGACGAGGCGCAGCCCGTTGTTTTGCAGCACCCTAGCCAGATGCCCCCCGGCACTGCCGTAACCCTGAACCGCAAAACTCATGCCATTCGCCGACTGCCGTCGGTCTTCGAGGAAAACCCTCAATACCTGCCAGGCCCCGCGCGCCGTGGCTCCCGGCCGGCCAGGAATGCCACCCAGCGCCACGGGCTTGCCATTGATGGCTCCGGGCACACGCGCGCCGCGCATCGCATTGAACTGATCGGCCATCCAGCCCATGACCCTGGCATCGGTGCCAAGGTCGGGCGAGAGGATGTCAACATCCGGCCCAACTTCAGCCCCCAGCGCAGTCAGATAGGCTCGCGCCAGTTGCTCCAATTCCCTTGGCGACAAGGTTTTGGCGTCGACCTGCACGCCACCGGCCGCGCCTCCGTGCGGCAGGGCGTTGACACCGCACTTCAGCAGCAGGCGGAAGGCAAGGCGGGTCAAGTCCTCCTCGTTGGTGCCGGGATGAAAGCGCACTCCGCCCTTGGTCGGCCCAAAGCAATCGGAATACGCCAGCCGCCAGCCGGTGAAAACCTGCAACCGACCCTGATCCATGCGCACTGGCAGTGAAAAACGCCGCACCGACTTGGGCAGCAACAGTCGCTCCAACACCTCCTCATGGACTCCAGCACCCGCCAGTGCCGATGCAAAGCGCGGACCCGCGAGTTTGGAAAAAACGGAATTCAAGATCATCAAAGGAAATTCTTTGCAGGCAAGCGCGGCCAATGTCAAACGCCGCCCTGACCTCGCCGGGGCCTCAGGCGAGGTCGGCCAGGCTCAGCGGGGTGCCGCGCGCCAGGGCGCGACGGGCCCGCGCGCCGAGCACCTGCTCCAGGTGGCGCGGGTGCAGGCCATGGCCGGGACGGATGCAGCGGACGTTGTCGGCCGTGAAGGCCTCGCCCTCGGCGATGGCGCGCACGACGTAGAGCGACTTGCGGAAGGCGCGGCTGGGCAGCTCGCGTTCGGAGGGCGCGTAGCGGACGCCTCCGAGCGCCTTTTCCGCCGTGCGCACCGCCTGCACCATGGCCTTGAACTCGGCCGGTTCGAGCGAGAACGCGCTGTCCGGCCCGGGCACGGAGCGGTCGAGGGTGAAATGCTTTTCCAGGATGCAGGCGCCGAGTGTCACCGCCGCGACCGGCACCGCGATTTCCAGGGTGTGATCGGACAGGCCGGCCGGCACGCCAAAGGCCTGCGCCAAATGCGGGATGGTGCGTAGGTTCATCTCCTCGGGCGGCGCCGGGTACCCGCTGTTGCACTTGAGCAGGGCGAGCTGGGTGCAGCCGGCCGCGCGCGCGGTCGTCACCGCCTCCTCGATCTCGGCCAGGGTGGCCATGCCGGTCGACAGGATGATCGGTTTGCCGGTGGCGGCGATGCGCCGGATCAGGGGCAGATCGACGATTTCAAACGAGGCGATCTTGTGGCAGACCACGCCGAGGTCTTCGAGGAAATCGACCGCCGTGGCGTCGAAGGGCGTCGAGAAACAGTCCATGCCCAGCGCTTCCGCCTCGGCCTTGAGCCGGGCCTGCCATTCCCAGGGCGTGAAGGCCTCGGCATAAAGTTGGTAGAGGTTGCGCCCCTCCCAGATCGTGCCCTTGCCGATGCGAAAATCGGCGGCGTCGCAGTCGATCGTCAGGGTGTCGGGCGTGTAGGTCTGCAGCTTGACCGCATCGGCCCCCGCCTCGGCGGCGGCACGGACGATGGCGAGCGCCTGCTCGAGGTCCTGGCCGTGGTTGGCCGACATCTCGGCAATGATGTAGCAGGGCCGGCCCGGGCCGACCGTGCGTCCGCCAATCTGGATGCTGTGCTCGCTCATGCCCCCCTCTGAATCATGCAACGGGCCGCTTGTCCAGCCACAACGACATCCTCCACCGGCTCAAACCCGGCGCGCGCGAAGGCCCGCTGCGAGGCGGTGTTCTCCGGCTTGATGAGGGCGCGCACCGTCGCCGCCGGATGCGTGCGCCGCAGCTCCTGGCAGGCCGCCAGGATCAGCGGCGAGGCCAGCCCGCGACCGCGCTGGGCCGGCGCCAGGTTGAGCGAAATCGTCGCCACGCCGTCGGCCGCCAGATCGAAGCGAACCACCCCCGCCGGCTCGCCTGCCGGCGTCTCGGCCAGCCACAGCAGGCAGTCCGGATCGGCGAGCCGTCGCCCCAGCCAGGCGACATGCTCCTCCCAGCCGATGGCACCGCCCTGAAACGAGGCGGCGCGCGCGGCGGGATCGTTGGCCCAGTCGAGCAGCAGCCGCGCATCGTCCTCGGTCGCCGGCCGCAGCCGCAGCAGATCCAGCGCCGAACGCGCCAGCATCGCTTCCGCCACGCGCAGGGCGCCGCGACCGTCGGCCAGGTCGAGCGCGGCGAGCGAAAAAGCCTCGCGGGCCTTGGCATCGGCAGCGAACGCGGTCAGCGCCTGCGCCAGGGTCGCCACATCCACCGACGCATGCCAGCCCAGGCTGCGCATCAGCCCGCGCGTGTGCAGGGCCTCGCTGATCGCGGTCTGATTGTCGGCAATGGCGACCACCAGGGCCGGCAACCCGCGCGCGGCGAGTTCGAGCACGCTGCTGCCACCGGCACTCAAGGCGAAGTCCGCCTCATCCATCAGCGGCACCATCGCCGTCACGGCCGAAAGCACCTGAAGGCGCTCCCCCGCCGGTGCGGCCAGGGCGCGCAGTTCGGCCAGGCGCGGATTGGCGGCACCGACCACGACCTTCGCCTGCAGGTCGGGACACAGCAGCAGCGCCTCGATGGCGCGACGGGTGAAATCGCAGGGATCGCTGCCGCCGAAGCTGACCAGGACCCGACGGGCTGGGCCGTTGAAATGCCGTATCGACCGCGGCGCACGAAACTCGCGGCGCAGCAGGGCGTAGCGACCGCCCAACAGCAGGTTTTCGGTGTCCGCGGCCCAAGGATACAGCGCGGGCGAGGCGGTCACATTCTGGTTCAGGATCAAGCCGGCCGCACTCGGCTCCGGCAAACCCAGATCATCGATCTGCAGCACCCGCCTTGCCGAACCCGTCACCGCCGCGAGGTAATCGGCCTCGAAGTGGTAACCATCGACGACGAGCCAGTCGGCCTGCGCCGCCTGCACGGCCGTGATTTCCGCATCGGCAGACCCGGACGGCAACCGCCGCACCTCGATGCCTTCCTCGCGGCAGCGTTCAGCAAGCGCCTCCGGCAATTCGGCGGCGAGCAGGGCGACCTCACCGCCAAGGTCCTGCCAGCCCTGCGCCAGGGCCAGGCAGCGCATGACATGCCCCGTGCCCATGGTGGCGGAGGCGTCGGCGCGGAGCAGGAGCCGTTTCACAGCAGGCCTTTTTGAATGCGTGCCTTCAGTTCGGCGAGTTTCCAATCGACCTCGTTGTCGATGTCCTGCACCTCCAGCTCGGAAAGCTCCAGTGGCAGGCAGCGGTCGGCAAACACCTTGCGACCCTTTTCAAAGTCGGCCACGCGCATCCAGTACCACTGCCCGGCGTCGTGGTAGGCCACCGGCAGGTCCTGCGAGCGGGTGAACCCGAACTCGGGCATCATCAGCTGCAGCTGTCCCTGCTCGACAACAAAGGCGCGCTGCACCGGATAACCGTAGCGGATCACCGGCATGACCGTCTGCGCCTTGGGATCATTCTTGATGATCTCCCAGCCCGCGCGCAGGTGGTCCACGGAAATGAGCGGCGCGGAGGCATACATGCCACAGATGAAGTCAAACTCGCGACCCGCCGCGCGATACTGGGCGATGACCTCGAGCAGGGCATCGGTGGTGGTGGCCTGGTCGCTGGCGTTCTCCGCCGTGCGCTTGAACGGCGTCACCGCCCCGGCCGCACGCGCCACCGCGGCGATCTGTTCGTCGTCGGTCGACACCATGACCTCGTCGAAGCAGCCGGATTCCAGCGCCGCGCGGATGGGGTAGTGGATGACCGGATGCCCGAGGAACAACCGCAGGTTCTTGCCCGGGATGCGCTTGCTGCCGCTGCGGGCGAGGATGATGGCCACGGCTGACATGAGAAGAGAGGGTGCGAATCAAGCTGTCACGCCGCCAGCGCCTGTTCAAGCGCGGCGCGCACGCGGGTCACGTCGGCATCGGTCATGGCCGGGAACAGCGGCAGGGTGATGCAGGCCTCGTAATAACGCTCGGCCTCGGGGAACATGCCGGGCTCAAAGCCGAGCCGGGCGTAGTCGGGCTGCAGATGCACCGGAATGTAATGCACATTCACGCCGAGGCCCTGGGCGCGCAGGCTTTCGAAGACCTGGCGACGCGTCCGCGGGCGAAGGGCGTCGAGGTCGAGCACGATCATGTACAAATGCCAGCCACTGATGCCGCGCGGATCGCGCGCCAGCGGTCGCAGCGGCAGGCCGGCGAGTTCGCGATCGTACAGGTCGGCCAGCTCGCGGCGGCGACGCGCAAAGGCTTCCAGCTTGCCCATCTGGCTGGCCCCCAGCGCCGCCTGCAGGTCGGTCAGGCGGTAGTTGAAGCCAAGCTCCAACTGCTGGTAATACCACGGGCCATGCGACTCGCCCTGCATCCGGTCCGGCTCGCGGGTGATGCCGTGCGTGCGCAGGGTGGCGATGCGCCAGGCGAGCTCGTCGTCGTTGGTGGTGATCATGCCGCCCTCACCGCTGGTGATGATCTTCACCGGATGAAAACTGTGCGAGACGGCGTCCGACCATTTGGCATTGCCGATGCGTTCGCCGAGGAATTCACCGCCGAGGGCATGGGCAGCGTCTTCGAGGATCTTGAAGCCATACTTTTGGCCGAGCGCATGCAGGCGCGGCATGTCGCAGGACTGACCGGCGAAATGCACGGGCACGACGATCTTCGGCAGCGTGCCGTCCTTCTCGGCCTGGACCAGCTTGGCCTCCAGCCGCTCGGGACACATCAGGGCGGTGGCGGGATCGATGTCGACAAAGTCGATCTTGGCACCGCAGTAGCGACCGGCATTGGCCGAGGCGACAAAGGTGATCGGCGAGGTCCACAGGCGGTCGCCATGCCCCAGCCCGAGCGCCTTGGAGGCGCAGTGCAGGGTGGCGGTGCCGTTGGCGAGGGCGATGCCGTGGCGGGCGCCGCACCAGCCGGCCACCGCCTTTTCAAAGCGCGGCACGGCCGGCCCCTGAGTCAGGAAATCGGAGTGCAGGACCTCCACCACCGCGGCGATGTCCGCCTCGTCGAGGCTTTGGCGACCGTAGGGCAGAAAGGGGTCGCTCATGCCTCCACCGTGAAGCCGGGATCGACGTGCTGGCGGATCAGGTCGCGGATCTGCTCCACGGTCAGCCAGTCGGTGTTCTTCCCGGAGTTGTAGGAGAAGCCGGCCGGCACCGGCGTGCCGCCGTGGGCCGCGGCATAGCGCTCCATGAGCTTGGCCGCCGTGTGACCGTACAGCATCGGCACGATGATGTAGTACCGCTCCGTCTCGATCGTCTGCAGGGCATCGGTCTCGGTGATCATCTCCTCGTGGATCTTCTCGCCGGGGCGGATGCCGACGATCGGCTGCTCGCACTTCGGACCGATGGCCGTGGCGACGTCGCCAATGCGGTAGGAGGGAATGCGCGGCACAAAGATCTCGCCGCCGAGCGCGTGCTCGAGCGCGTGCATCACCAGATCGACCCCCTCCTCCAGGGTGATGTTGAAGCGGGTCATCTGCGTGTCGGTGATCGGCAGCACGCCGGTCTTGCGCCGTTCCAGGAAGAACGGGATCACCGAACCGCGCGAGCCCATGACGTTGCCGTAGCGGACGACGCTGAAGCGGATGTCCTGACCACCGCGCACGTTGTTGGCGGCGATGAAGAGCTTGTCGGAGCAGAGCTTGGTGGCCCCATACAGGTTGATCGGCGCGGCGGCCTTGTCGGTCGACAGGGCGACGACGTTGCGCACGCCGGCCGCCATGCAAGCCTGGATGACGTTCTCAGCACCGAGCACGTTGGTCTTGATGCACTCGAAGGGGTTGTACTCCGCGGTCGGCACCTGCTTGAGCGCGGCGGCATGAATGACGGTGTCGATGCCCTCCATCGCGTGGGTCAGGCGCTCGCGGTCGCGCACGTCGCCAATGAAGAAGCGGATGCGCCGGTCGGTGAGGCGCTGCGCCATCTCGAACTGCTTCAATTCGTCGCGCGAATAAATGACGACGCGGCGGACCTCGGGATTCTCCAGCAGCCGGGAGACACACTTGTGACCGAAGGAACCGGTGCCCCCGGTGATGAGAAAGGACTGGGATTTCAACACGTGAATGCGGGAAAAAAGGCGCCCGATCTGGCCCGGGCGAATGCGCCGATACTTGGGCGATGTCCCCGGGCATGGCAAGCCGGAAATTGGCGGCCCGGCGGCGCATTCCGGTTTCATCGACAGCGGTTTGATGCGATGATTGATTTGCACATGACCCGCTCCCTTCCCTGTCTGTTGGCGACGCTTGTCGCCCTGCTCAGTGCCTGCCAGCCGTCGCCAGACCCGCAGACCGAGGCCGGTTTCCGCGACGCCCGCCGGGTGCTGGAAACCCACTGCGTGCATTGCCATGGCGACAACCGCCTGTCGCACATGCCGCCGATCCACAGCACCGCTGCCCTGCGCAGGCTGATCGGTCCCGGCAACTGGATCGTGCCGGGGCAGCCGACACAGAGCCGCTTCTTCCAGGTGGTCACCTTTGCCGACAGCGTGCCCGGCGCCATGCCGCCGACCGGCCATGCCATCCCGCGGCGCGACGTCGAGGTCCTGCGCGCCTGGATCACCGCCGGTGCCCCGGTGCCGGCCGGTTCGGAGGCCCTGCTGCATCCCCAGGGGCGCCGCCCGCGCTCGGAGTGAGGTCGGCGCAATCCGTTTGACCCCCGGGCCTGCCGCGCTCCATTCCGCGCGATGCATCTCCGTCTCCTCCTCCCCGCCCTTCTCGCCCTCGCCGGTGCCGCCCAGGCCGCGCCGCAGTGGATCTGGCTGTCGAAAAAGTCGGCCAACGACGAGCAGGTCACCTTCCAGCACCGCTTCAACGTCAAGCTGACGCCGAAGGCCGCCACCCTCAGCGCCACCTGCGACAACGGCGCGGAGATCTTCCTCAATGGCAAGTCGGTCGCGGTGAACCCCGACTGGCAGGAGCCGGTCAGGGTCGACGCCCTCAAGCACCTGCTCATCGGCGGCGAAAACCACCTGGTGGTGAAGGCGCGCAACAAGGGTGGCGTCGCCGCGCTCGTGCTCACGCTGGAGCTGGAGAAGCAGAACGGCACCGTCGAGGTCATCGAAACCAGCGGCCAGTGGCAGGCCACGCCGACCGGGAAAGATGCCTGGCAGCCGGCGGTCGTCATTGCCGAATACGGCGCCGGCCCCTGGGGCAAGGCCCTGGAACGCGGCGCGGCCAAACCCGCCGCCAGCACGGAAGTCATCGCCGCCGACCAGATCGGCGTCGCCAAGGGCTTCAAGGTGGAGCGACTCTACAACGTGCCCAAGGAAGACCAGGGCTCGTGGGTGGCGCTGACGGTCGACGCTAAGGGTCGCCTCATCGCCGGCGACCAATACGGCGCCCTCTACCGCATGACCGTCCCCCCTGTAGGCCGGGGCAGTGACCCGGCACCGCTCAAGCCGGAAAAGCTGCCGGTCGAGATGGGCAAGGCCCACGGCCTGCTGTACGCCTTCGACAGCCTCTACGTCATGGTCAATGAAAACGGCAAGGACAACGGCCTGTACCGTCTGCGCGACACGAATGGCGACGACCAGTATGACCAGACCGAGAAGCTGGTGACCATGAAGGGCGGCGGCGAGCACGGCCTGCACAGCCTGGTCGTCAGCCCCGACGGCAAGCGCCTCTACTTCAACGGCGGCAACCACACCGAGCTGCCCGACGAACTGCACGCCAGCCGGCCGGCGAAACTTTGGGCCGAGGACCACGTCCTGCCGCGCATGTGGGATGCCAACGGCCATGCCCGCGGCCGCATGGCCCCCGGCGGCTTCATCTGCAGCATGGATCCCGACGGCAAAAACGTGGAGCTGTTCTGCTACGGCTTCCGCAACCAGTTCGACATCGCCTTCGACCTCGGCGGCGAACTCTTCACCTACGACGCCGACATGGAATGGGACATCGGCTCGCCCTGGTATCGCCCCACCCGCGTCAACCACTGCGTCAGCGGCGCCGACTACGGCTGGCGCAGCGGCAGCGGCAAGTGGCCCGACTACTACCCCGACTCCCTGCCCACCACCCTCGACATCGGCCCCGGCAGCCCCACCGGCGTCGTCAGCGGCAAGGGCGCGAAATTCCCGGCCAAGTATCAGCGCGCGGTCTTCATTGCCGACTGGACCTACGGCACGATGTGGGCCGTCCACCTGCAGCCGAAGGGCGGCAGCTACCTCGCCGAGAAGGAGGAGTTCGTCTTCGGCAAACCCCTGCCGCTCACCGACGTCATCATCCATCCGCAGGACGGCGCCATGTATTTTGCCGTCGGCGGCCGTCGCACCCAGTCGGGCGTGTACCGCGTCAGCTACGTCGGCGACGAATCCACCGCTCCCGCTCAGGCCCTGCCGCTCGATGAGGAGCAGCGCATGCGCCACACGCTGGAACAGTTCCACGTCGACGGCGCCGCCGACCCGCAAAAAATCCTCGCCGCCGCCTGGCCCTACCTCAGCCACAGCGACCGCCATGTGCGCTACGCCGCCCGCGTCGCCATCGAGCGCCTGCCGCAGGACCTCTGGCGCGAGCGCGCCCTCGCCGAAACCCATCCGCAGGCGGTCATCGAGGCCGTCATCGCGCTCGCCCGCGTCAACGGCGGCACCTCGACCCCGCCCGCCGCCAAGCCCGAACCCGGCGCCTCCTCGGAAGGCCTGGCGCCAGTGCCGGCCGACAAGGTGGAACTGCAGCTCGGCCTGCTGAAAACCCTCGGCCGACTCGAAGGCGCCCAGCTCTCACGCGGCCAGCAGCTCGCCGCCCTGCGCGCCCTGCAGCTCGTCTTCACCCGCCTCGGCAAACCCGACGCCGAAGTCTGCGCCGCCGTCTGCGCAAAACTCGAGCCGCTCTACCCGGCCGACGACGCCATGCTCAACCGCGAACTCTGCCAGCTGCTGGTCGCCCTCGATTCGACCGCCGCGCCGTCGAAGACCCTGGCCCTCATGGCCACCGCCGGCGACGACTTCCAGGAGGTCGCCAGCGACGCCGTGCTGAGCCGCAACGACGGCTACGCCAACGCCGCCCGCGCCGCCGCCGGCAGCCGGCCCAACGCCCAGCAGATCGCCTACATGTTCGCCCTGCGCAACGCCACCGCCGGCTGGACCCCGGAACTGCGCCGCACCTACTTCTCCTGGTTCCCGCGCGCCCGCACCTGGAAGGGCGGCAACAGCTTCAAGGGCTTCATCGAGAACACCCGCAAGGAAGCCCTGGCCCGGTTCGTGCCCGAGGCCGAGCGCGCCGAGCTCGACACCCTCAGCAGCCGCAGCGAGGCGGTCACGATTGCCAACTACGTCGCCCCCAAGGGCCCCGGCCGCGCCTGGAGCGTCGACGAGGCCACCGCCCTCGCCGCCAAGGGCCTGAGCAAGCGCAACTTCGCCAATGGCGAGGCCATGTACCGCGCCACCATGTGCGCCACCTGCCACCGCTTCAACGGCGAGGGCGGCAGCATCGGCCCCGACCTCACCGGCTCGGGCAACCGCTACACCCTGCGCGACCTCCTGGAGAACATCGTCGACCCCAGCAAGGTCATCTCCGACCAGTATGACAGCCACGAGCTGGTCATGAAGGACGGCACCACCCTGCTCGGCCGCATCATCGTCGAGGAGAACGGCAAGGTCTTCGTCATGACCAACCCCTTCGCCCCCAATGACCACGTCGCCATCGACGAAAAGGACATCGCCAAAAAAGGCACCCGCCAGGTCTCCATGATGCCCCCCGGCCTCATCAACGCCCTCAACGAAACCGAACTGCTCGACCTCATCGCCTACCTGCTCAGCGGCGGCAACGCCCAGGACAAGATGTTTGAGTAGGCGGGGGAAGTCAAAGATGAGCCGCACTTATGGCTGGCGCGGCTCCTGGACAGCGGGAGATGTGATAACCGCGGGCGTTGATTCTGACGTCTTGCTAGCCCGTTTCGTCTGGATCAGCACAAATGCAAAAACACCAACAAGCACGGCCATCAAGACCGCGTGGATCCAATAGCTGAACCAGTATCGAACTGGAATCATGAATTTCTGCCATTTTGTCAAAGTGTAGTCTTCAGGAAGGTCCAACTTCACGAACGCAAAGTCGATCGGCTCATGATTCTCGTAGGCATCGAGGATATTTGAATACCGGAACAGTGTCTTCTTGTAGAGTTCATGATCGCTATTCTCTTTGCAGGACGGAAGTATCTCATGGCAGAGACCATTAATCTCCAGCGCGCATCTGTGCATCTTCTCCGAGCGATCTGAGTAATTGCTTGATCCAAGGAGAATTGAGATAACCAAGACAAAAAGAGAAAGGATGAACTGGAGAAACTGATAGGTTCCTGTGCTGACTTGCAGCTGAGGAGTGAAATTCGGCAGAAGCGACAAAACGATCAGTCCCGCCGAAAAGAGAGACATGCTCCACAGCGTGAAGGTGTGATGTCGCTTGAGGCGTTGTGCATAGCCGAACCGCGCCTTTGCGGTCTTTTTCATCTTTCGATAAAGCGCCTGCAGAGACTGATCTTCGAACTCCTTCTGGAAAGAATTTGACATGGTTTTTTTTTGTTAGCTGTATAATCAGCATCCTTGTGTCCGAACAATTCGAACACACAGAGACTTCGCAGAGTGAAAACCCAATAGGGCGGAGCACCCACCCCGAAAAAGCAGACCGGTCATAAAAATCTAGCAAGACCTTTGTTTCGCTGCAATACCCTCTTTTATTGTTCGTGTTACTTGGGTGTTATGTCCTCACGACTCAACACTACTGAGCAAGGCTCAATGCCTTCAGGGAAAATAAAGTCGGTTGAGAGCATCCTGTCCGCAGAAATATCACCCCTGCCGTGTGCCCATAAAAAAAGCTCCACCCCCAGTGCTGATGGAGTAATCCACACTGCATGAGTGGCAGGCGGCTCCGATCCACGGCCAATTCGTTTTTTCAAGCTCTCTTGGTCGCCGTATAAAAAAGTGTCGACCAAGTCCTCTTTATTGAGACCAAACAAAGCGTGATTAATAATTGCCGTTAGCTGATTCAACTCAGCCCCAGAGAACTCCATAGAACGGAAGAGCGCATCGAAAGGAATTAGTACAGAAAGCTTCGGCCGATCGTCCATGTTGAACTTGTAATCCTGACCTTTAAATCGGCCGTAGATTGCTCGATAGATCAGGTAGTGAAACCTCACCTGGTAGGTTGATAGGCGTGACAGAAGCGAGCTCCAAGTCGCTCCGCGATCATCACGGCCAACTACCGAGCGCGATGATGCCAGGACTCCCCCGAAGTATTCTCCAGCAAGTTCATCGTCGCAAAAAGAAGCGCCATCCAAAATCTCTTTCAAAACCTTGGGTGGGACGGATCCAGGTTCTTCGAGATGAGACCCCAGGCGCTTGCTGGCATTCGAGAATACTCGAGAGACGTTTTCCATTCGGCGCACCGTCCAGTTCTTCAGCCCCTCGCCGAGATACTCAGTTGTTGGCCCAAGAAGCTTTTCGACAAGCTTTGCGCCACCAACAGCTGATCCGAGAATCGTTAATCCAGTTCCTGCATCCATATTATTGATTACTCACACGAAAGACATCGACCATCAACGCGCTACCTTAACTTGTTATGGCGAAGTGCGGCTTTGCGTGCACTAACGCCACTTGGATGGGCTGATATCGTTCCTGAAAGGCATGCATGAACAGAGGCTCTTCGACATGAGGAATCCCGTCAAGAAAAAGCCGCGCCAGCCTGTCGAAATTCGAATCGCATCGATCGGGCTCAAGCCCAAGGCAGACCTCCCCGACCCACCGACGCCGCGCCACGAACCGCGACGCGGTTCCGTCATGCAGCCCAGGCGTGGACGCGCCGCGGCCTCGCCTGGGTCCTGCGCCCACTCTGACCGTTGAACGCAACGGACCCCAGCGGGGTGCCGTCAGGGGGAGGCGACCCTCAGACTGGAGCGCGAGCATGGCGCAGCCTGCTCGCTCTGAGTCCAGCGTGCGGCCACCGCCCCAGAGCGAGTGACCTTCGGCACACTCGCGCTCCAAGACTCGCTGCGCTCGGCATCCCTGGGCTGCATGCCGCAAGCCCGTTGGGCTTGTTCTGTGACAGCACGGTGCCCTGCCCTGCCGCCCTTCGTGATCTTCGAGCCATTCGTGGTTCCAGATTCTACGGGAACCGCGGGGTCACTGCCCCCGCCTCCAGCAGAAACCACGGCGCCGGCGCAGCGGCGCCCGACCTGTTCCCTTCGTGAGCTTCGTGCCATTCGTGGTTCCTAAGTCTGCCCCCTCAGAAGAAGCGGACAACAGTGTCCGCGCCCCCCTGGCCTGCGGCTGTCCATCTGCCTCAATCTGCGATTCACCTTCTGTCCCTCTGCGGTTCCCCTCTCTGCGAAATCTGTGAAATCTGCGGACCTTCTGGGCTTGGGGGACTGACCGACCGAGGTGGCAGAGCGGCGCAGAAGCGCCGCACTCCGAGAGCGCTGCACGCCACCGAACTTGAAACCTGCAACTTGTAACTTGAAACCTCCCCCTTCCCCGCCCGCCGTTTGCACTTTGGCGGGGACGGGCTACATCGGAGGATGCTTGCCGACTGGATTCATGCCGCCCGCCCGAAGACGCTTGGGGCGGCGGTGGCGCCTGTGGCGGCGGGGTCGGTGCTGGGCTGGAAGCTGGGCGGCGAGTGGAGCTGGCTGCTCTTTGGCTGCACGCTCGGCAGTTGCCTGGCGCTGCAGGTGGCAACGAACTGGTTCAACGACGCGCTCGATTTCCTCAAGGGGGCCGACACCGAGGCGCGGCTCGGTCCGCGCCGGATCACGGCCGCGGGGGTGGTGTCGCCACGCGCGGTGCTCGCCGCCGCCGCCGCCATGCTCGGCCTCGCCGCGGTGCTGTCGCTGCCGCTGCTGCAGGCGCGCGGCTGGCCGATCCTCGCCATAGGCATCCCCTCGCTCTACTTCTGCTACGGCTACACCGGCGGGCCACTGCCGCTGGCCTACCGCGGGCTCGGCGAACTCTTTGTCGTGCTGTTCTTCGGCTTTGTCGCGGTGGCCGGCTCGGCCTTTGTGCAAAGCGGCCAGTGGAGCTTCGACGCCCTCGTCGCCGGCTTCCAGATCGGTTGCCTGTCAACGGTGCTCATCGCGGTGAACAACCTGCGCGACCTCGATGAGGATCGGTCGACCGGCAAACGCACGCTCGCCGCGCGCTTCGGTCCGCGCTTTGCCCGGATCGAAATCACCCTGCTGATCCTGCTGCCGCACCTCGCCGGCCTGCACTGGCTCGCGGTCGGCCTGCCGCGCGCCCTGCTGCTGCCGCTGCTCACCCTGCCCGCCGGTCTGTTCCTGCTCCAGCGCCTGTGGACGACGCCACCCGGCCCGGCCTACAACCGCCTGCTCGCCCTCGGCGGCGCCCAACTGCTGGCCTTCGCCCTGCTGTTTTGTCTTGGCCTCGGCGCCTGAGCCGGTGCGTATCTCCCTGACCGTGGCCGAGCCGATCTACATCTACGAATACCTGCTGCGCAGCGGCGCGGCCCTCAATGCCGCCTCGCAGCGCCGGGTCTTCCCGGGCGCGCTGCTGCGCGTGGGCGACGGCTACGGCTGCCTGCATCCCTGGCCGGAGTTTGGCGACCTGCCCCTGCCCGACCAACTCGCGCGCCTGGCCGCCGGTCAGCCGACCGCGCTCGCCGAAATGGCCCTGCGCTGCGCGGCGATCGATGGCGCGGCGCGTGCGGCCGGGGTCAGCCTGTTCGACGGCCTGGAGATCCCGGCCAGTCACTACTCCTGGAGCTTTGCCCAGCCGACCCAGCCGCAGTTTGAAAAACTGCTCGCCGAGGGCTGGCCGGCGCTGAAGGCGAAGGGCTACGCCAACTACGGTGAGACCACCCGCTTCCTCGAACAGTGCGCGCGCATGGCCGGCGATGGTGGCCCGCGCTTCCGGGTCGATTTCAACGCCTGCCTGAGGGCCGACAGCTTTCAGAAGTTCGTCGAGTTCATGCCCGTGCGCGTCTATCGCCAGCTGGACTTTGTCGAGGATCCCTTCCCCTACGAGGCCGAGGCCTGGCAGGCCTGCCGTGAACGCTGGGGCGTGCGGCTCGCGCTCGACAAGGGCTGGCAGGACGGCGAGCACGGCTTTGATGCCGTGGTCGTCAAACCGGCGCGACGCGACTGGCGCACGGTGGCCCAGCGCCATCCGGGCCAGCCGCTGATCCTGACCTCGGCGATGGATCATCCGCTCGGCCAGATGTTCGCCGCCTGGGAGGCCGCGCAGGCGCGCGTCGAACTCGGCGATCTGGTCGGCCTGTGCGGCCTCTGCACCCAGCACCTGTTTGAACCCGACGCCTTTCTGGAACGCGTGCTCAGTCCCGGTGGCCGCGTCCAGCCCGACACCGACGGCGGCGGTCTCGGCTTCGGTTCCGTGCTCGACAAGCTGCCCTGGCGACGCTTGGAATAGGTCATGACCGCCGACTTCTGGCAGGATCCCGGCAACCATCTCGCCGCGCCACCCTCGGCCCCGCGCGCGGAGATGGCGAGCCTGGCCGATTTCGTCCGTCGCCAGGGCTGGCGCGGTCGCTGCCTGTTCCAGACCTCCGGCAGCGAGGGCCGGCCGAAATGGGTGGTGCTGTCGAAGCAGGCCATGCTGATTTCCGCCGAAGCGGTGAACGCGCATTTCGCCATCACGCCACAGGACCGCTGGCGACTCGTCCTGCCGCTGCATCACGTCGGCGGCTTTGCCATCCTCGCCCGCGCCCACGTGGCCGGCTGCGAGGTGACCCACCTCAAAGGCAAGTGGGATCCGCCGCGTTTCGCCAAGGCGGGCGACAGCCTCAGCTCGCTCGTGCCCACCCAGGTGCACGACTTGGTGCGCGCCGGCCTGCGCGCCCCCGATGGCCTGCGTGCGGTCATCGTCGGCGGCGGCGCAATCACGCCGGAACTCGTCGCCGCCGCGCGCGAGCTTGGCTGGCCGCTCTTCCTCAGCTATGGCCTGACCGAAGCCGCCTCGCAGGTCGCCACCCAAGCCTGGCCCGCCGGCACCTCCGAGGCCCTGCAGGTGCTGCCGCATTGGCAGGCGAGCACCGATGCCGAAGGTCGCCTGCGCCTGCGCGGGCCCTCGCTGGCGGCAGGCCATGTCATCGCCACCGACGACCACGGCTGGCAGTGGCAGCCGATCGATCCACAGGCCGGCCTGCTCACCCGCGACCGCGTGCGTTTGGAAACCCGCGACGGCCACACCTGGCTGCACTTTGAAGGCCGGGAATCCGGCTGGGTGAAAATCCTCGGCGAACTCCTCCACCTCGCCCCGCTGCAGGCGCGGCTCGAGGCCCTCGCCCTCGAAGCCCACTGGCCGAGCGCGCCCGTCCTGATCGCCCGCCCCGATCCACGCGCCGAAACCGCGCTGGTCCTCGTCGTCGAAGGCGAACCACCCGGCATTGATTCACTGCTCGACCACTTCCACGCCGAGCAACCGGCCTGGCTGCGCCTCCAACGCGTCGTGTCCCTGCCCCAACTGCCGCGCAGCGACCTCGGCAAGATCCGGCTCGCGGAACTGGAGCAACTGTTGGGCCGCTAGTTCTCGGTTCTCGGTTCTCGGTTCGTCGTATGCCGCGCGAGCCACGGCCCCGGCGCAGCGGGGCCCTACCGTCCCCACTCCCCACTCCCCACTCCCCACTCCCCACTCTTTGCTCTTTGCTCTTTGCTCTTTGCTCACGGCTCCACCCATGCCACCCTGCCGCATGGATCTGCAGCTTCAGGGACAGACCGCCGTGGTCATCGGCGCGGCCAGCGGCATTGGCCGGGCGATTGCCGAAGCCTTTCTTGCCGAGGGCTGCCGGGTGCGCGGCTTTGACCTGCGCGCGGCCGAGGGCCTCGACATCACCGTGGGCAGTGTCGCCGACGACGCCGTCGTGCGCGCCTTCGCGGCTTCCTGCGATACGGTCGATCATGTCGTCTATGCGGTGGGTGCCGGCTCCGGCAAGTTCGGCTTCCCGTTCTGGAATGTGGAGCCGGGCGACTGGGCGCGCGTGCTCGACCTCAACCTTGTCGGCGCCGTGCGCACGGCCCAGGCCTTTGCGCCGCAGTTGATCGCGCGCAGCGGCAGCCTGCTCCTGCTGAGTTCGGTCGCCGGCCAGATCGGCTCGCAGACCGACCCGCCCTACAGCGCCGCCAAGGCCGGCCTGATCAATTTCATGCAGTGCGCCGCCAAGGATTTCGCGCCGCACGGCGTGCGCGTCAACGCGCTCGCGCCGGGCATGGTGCGCACGCCCCTCAACCAGGCAGTCTGGGCGGCCTCGCAGGCGCGCCTGCCGGAGGCGGAGCGATTGGACTACGAGGCCTGGGCGGAAGACAAGATCCGCAAGATCGCCCCGCTCGGCCGTTGGCAGACGGCGGAGGAATGCGCTGCGCTGGCGGTCTTTCTCGCTTCGCCACACGCGCGCAACATCACCGGCCAAACGCTCAATGTCGACGGCGGTCAGGTGATGCACGCCTGAAGCGCGCCTCACTCGTAGATCGTGAACAGGCCCGAGTGATCGAGTTCTCCGCCGCCCTTGTCGTGAACGAAGCTCTCCCACTGGGCACGGCAGTTGGCGAGGGTCGGTGAGGTGAAGCCGAGCGACTCCGCCAGCTCGCAGATCAGGCGCACGTCCTTGAGCTGCAGGGTGGAGCGACCGCCGGGCGCGAAGTCGCGGCGCACCATGCGGTCGCCATGCAGCTGCAGGATGCGGCTTTCGGCAAACCCGCCGAGCAGGGCCTCGCGCACCTTGGCGGCATCGACGCCGGACAACTCCGCCAGGCGCAGTGCCTGCGCCACGGCATCGATCGTCTGGGCGACGATGAGTTGGTTGGCAAGCTTGGTCACCTGCCCGGCGCCCGAGGCCCCGAGGTGGGTGACGCGGGCGCCGACCGCCTGCAGCACGGGCAGGGCCCGCTGGAAATTCGCCTCGCTGCCGCCGGCCATGATCGTCAGGTTGCCGGCCTCCGCGCCGACCTGGCCGCCCGAGACCGGCGCATCGATCCAGGCCAGGCGCTGGGCGAACCGCTGGGTCGCCGGCACGGAGGTGGTGCCGAAATCGATCACCAGCGATTCCGACGACAGCCCGCGCTGCAATCCGTCCTCGCCAAACACGACCTGCTCAACGACTTCGGTGGTGGTCAGGTTCAGGCAGACGATGCCGTCGCCGACCGCGCGCGCCAGTTCCGGCAGAGTCGCCGCGCGGCGCATGCCGAGGGCGACCGCCGCCTCCGCCGCGGCCTCGCTGCGATTCCAAACCACCAACTCCGCTCCCGCGGCCAGCAGATGGCGCGTCATCGGCGCGCCCATGTGACCGAGTCCAACAAAGCCAATCGTCTGTCCAGCAAGCGAGGGTTTCATGAAACCATCCGACATCAGCCGGGCCGACTTGGCAAGGCGCAGCGCGTCAACCCTCGCTGATTTTGGGGAGGTTTTTGGGCTCGTTTCTTCGCGGCGAGTCGCGTTTACTTCCCCCATGCCGTCCTCACTTCTCCGTTCCGCCATCCTGTTGCTCGGTCTTGCCCTCGCCGCCCCGGCTGCGGAGGAGGCCGGTTATCCCAAGTTCGCCGCGGCCACCGTGCATCCGCTGGCCACCGACGCCGCCCTGGCCGCCTACGCCAAGGGTGGCAACGCCGTCGATGCCGCGGTCGCCGCGGCGCTGACGCTGGGCGTGGTCGACGGCCACAATTCCGGCATCGGCGGCGGCTGCTTCTTTGTCATCCGCGCCGCCGACGGCACGATCACGGCGATCGATGGTCGCGAGATGGCCCCGGCCGCCGCGCACCGCGACCTGTATCTGATCGACGGCAAACTCAACGACGAGGCCAGCAAGACCGGGGCGCTCGCCGCTGCCATTCCCGGTGCCCTGCGCGCCTACGACCTGGCCCTGCGCAAGCATGGCAGGCTGACGCTCGCCGACCTGCTGCGCCCGGCCGCCGACATCGCCGAGAAGGGCTTTGCCATCGACGAGGTCTATGTGCGCAAGCTCGCCGCCACCGCCGCCAAGCTGCGCCAGTTCCCGGCATCGGCGGCGATCTTCCTCAAGCCCGACGGCAGTCCCTTGAAGCTCGGCGAGATCCTCGTGCAGAAGGATCTGGCCGCCACCTACCGCGCCATCGCCGAGCACGGGCTCGAATGGTTTTACGACGGCGACTTCGCGCAGCGTACGGAAGCCTGGATGAAGGCGAACGGCGGCATCGCCACGGCGGCGGATTTCGCCAACTACCGTGCCGTCGAGCGCGAACCGGTGCGCGGCCGCTACCGCGGTTATGAGATTGTGTCCATGCCACCGCCGAGCAGCGGCGGCCTGCACGTTCTGCAGATCCTCGGCATGGTCGAGCGTTTCCCGCTGCGCGACCTGTCACCGGCCCGCCGCGCCCATGTCGTTGCCGAGGCGATGAAGCTCGCCTTTGCCGACCGCGCCCACTGGCTGGGCGATCCCGATTTCGCGCGCGTGCCGCGCGGCCTGCTCGATGCCGACTACCTCGCCGGGCTGTCGGCGCGCATCGATCCCGACAAGGTCACAGCCGTGCCCGCGCATGGCACGCCGCCGCGCTGGGAGGGCGACATCTTTGGCAAGCACACGACCCATCTTTCCACCGCCGATGCCGAGGGCAACTGGGTGGCGCTCAACCAAACGATCAACACCGCCTTCGGCAGCAAGGTGGTCATCCCGGGCACGGGCGTGCTGCTCAACAACGAGATGGACGACTTTGCCGTGCAACCCGGCGTGCCCAACGCTTTCAAACTGGTCGGCACCGAGGCCAACGCCGTGGCGGCGGGCAAGCGCCCGCTGTCGAGCATGAGCCCGACCCTGGTCTTCAAGGACGGCAAGCCCATCCTCAGCACCGGAGCGGCGGGCGGACCGACCATCATCACCCAGGTCGTGCAGCTGCTGATCGGCGTGCTCGATGACGAGTTGGGCCCCAACGCCGCCTTGGCGAAACCGCGGGTGCACCACCAGTGGGCCCCCGACGAACTCAAGGTCGAGACCGGCCTCGGCGAAGCGACCCTCACCGAACTGGAAGGCCTCGGCCACAAGCTCAGTCGTTCGACCCGCTACGGCGCCTGCCAGTGCGTGCTCTTCGATGCTCAGCGCGGCCTGCTCGTGCCGGCGCACGACCCGCGGGTGCCGGGCAAGGCGGCCGGCTGGTGAAGGGCGCTGCCGGGTGTAGCTGCCTCATCGGACCTGTCGGACCTGTCGGACTCGTCGGACTTGTCGGACTCAGACAGCCGCGGATTTTCGGATGCACAGCCGGAAAGGCTGGTGTCGAATGCCGTCATGAACCGCCTGTTCGCCACCCTGCTCGCCCTCGCCTGCCCAGCCCTTGCCGCAGCGGAGGCACCGAACGTCGTGATCATTGTCGCCGATGACCTCGGCTACAACGATCTCGGCTGCTTTGGCTCGACCACGATTCGCACGCCGAACCTCGACCGCATGGCGGCGGAGGGCACGAAGTTCACCAGCTTCTGCGTCGCCCAGGCGGTCTGCAGTGCCTCGCGCGCGGCCTTGATGACCGGCTGCTACCCGAACCGGGTCGGCATGCAGGGCGCGCTCAACCACACCAGCCGCGAGGGCCTGAGCCTGGAGGAGCGCCTGATGTCCGAGGTCTTCAAAAAACACGGCTACGCCACCGCCGCCTACGGCAAGTGGCACCTCGGCACGCGGCCGATGTTCCATCCGTGCCAGCGCGGCTTCGACGAGTTCTGGGGCATCCCGTACTCGAACGACAACAGCAAGTACCACCCAAGCCTGGCCGCCGAGATGCCGCCGCTGCCGCTCTACGAGGACGAGCGCGTGGTCGCCACCGACCCCGATCAAAGCCAGTTCACCCGCCGCATCACCGAGAAGTCGGTCAGTTTCATCCGTCGCCACGCGGAAAAACCCTTCTTCCTGTACGTGCCCCACGTCATGCCGCACGTGCCGATCTTTGCCTCGGAACGCTTCAAGGGGCAGTCGCCCCACGGCCTCTACGCCGACGTCGTCGAGGAACTCGACTGGTCGGTCGGCATGATCCTGGAGGCCCTCAAACAGGCCGGCGTCGATGACAAAACCCTGGTCCTCTTCTTCTCCGACAACGGCCCCTTCCTCAGCTACGGCAACCACGCCGGCAGCGCCGCGCCGCTGCGCGAGGGCAAGCTCACCTCCTACGAGGGCGGCGTGCGCGTGCCCTGCCTGGCGCGCTGGCCCGGGCGCGTGCCGGCCGGTCGCGTTTCCAGCGACCTGCTCACCGCCATGGACCTGCTGCCAACCTTCCTGACCTGGCTGGGCGCCGAGGCACCGGCGAAGAAGATCGACGGCGTCGATGTCGGCGACGTCCTGCTCGGCAAGCAGGGTGCGGTGAACCCGCGCACAAGTTTTGTGTACTACGCCGGCAGCGAGCTGCAGGCGGTGCGCGAGGGCGACTGGAAACTGCACTTCCCGCACCCCTACATCACCCCGCATGAAACGCCGGGACGCGACGGCAAGCCGGCGAACTGGGAGAACATGAAGCCGGCGGCCATCACCCAGTCGGGCATCGAAGGCATTGCCACCCGTCATGGCTACAAGGTTGCGCGACAGGAACTCGCCCTCTACCACCTGGGCGAGGATCCGGGCGAAACCAAGGATGTCAGCGCCGCGCATCCGGAGATCGTGGAGCGACTCCAGAAGCTCGCCGAACCCCTGCGCCAGGAACTCGGCGACGCCCTCACCGGCACGAAGGCGACCGCCGCCCGGCCGGTGGGCCGCGATGAGGAGTGAGGCTGCCTGTCCGGCCGAAGCAATCGTGCGGTTTCCAAACCGCAGCCCACGCACCTTGGCCGCAGCCCGAGTCAGGCCGTCGGATACACCCAGGGCCCGCGGTACTCGCGGCGCAGCAGCTTCGAGGCCTCGGCATCGCCGACGATGATCTCCTTGTCGGCATCCCAGGCGATGCTGCGACCGGCCTTCCACGACAGCATGCCGAGCATCGGCAGGCAGCTGGAACGGTGCGCGCTCTCAATGTCGGCCACCGGCTTGCGCCCCTTTTCCATCGCCTCGATGAGGTCGTTCCAGAGCAGCGTCAGGTTGTGGCCGTCGGGCTCCTGGAGTTGATGATCGCCATGCTCGACCTGCTTTTTCGGATCGGCCGGGTAAAAGGTCCAGCCGTCGCGCCAGCCGATGTGCAGCACGCCGTTCTCGCCGTAGAAATAGGCGCCGATCTTGTGCTTCTCGCTGGCGTTGTCGGCGAACTTGCGGTGCTCCCAGACAGCGGTGAACTGCTCGAACTCAAAGGTCGCCACCTGATGGTCGGGCGCGTCGGTGGTCTGCTCCTGATCGTTGAGCACGGGCGCGCCGGCGATGGGACGGCCGCCGGTGCAGAAGACCTTCTTCGGCCCCTTCTCGCCGCTCCACCACAGCACCTGATCGAGCCAGTGCACGCCCCAGTCGCCCATCGTGCCGTTGGCGTAGTCGAGGAAGTGGCGCCAGCCGCCCGGATGCAGCTTGCTGTTGAAGGGCCGCATCGGCGCCGGGCCGCACCAGAGGTCCCAGTCCATGCCTTCGGGCACCTTGCCATTCGGCTTGGGCGCCTCGACACCGCCCTTGCCGGCGACAAAGCAGCGCACCATGCCCACCTTGCCGACCTTGCCCGAGCGCAGGAAGTTCATCGCCTCGACGTGATGCGGGCCGATGCGGCGGTGCAGGCCGACCTGGACGACAACGCCGCTTTCGCGCGCCGCCTTCACCATGGCGCGGCTCTCCTCGATCGTGTGACCGGTTGGCTTCTCGACCAGCACGTGCGCGCCGGCCTTGCAGGCGGCGATGGTCTGCAGCGCGTGCCAGTGGTCGGGCGTGGCGATGATGACGATCTCCGGCTTCGCCTCGGCGAGCAGCTCGCGGTAATCCCTGTAACCCTTCGGCGTTTCGCCGCTGTCCGCCTCGACATCGGCAATGCCGTTCTCCAGCACGTTGGCGTCGGCATCGCAGAGGGCCACGACCTTGGCGCGGCCCGAGGCCATCGCCTCGCGCAGCAGGTTCATGCCCCACCAGCCGGAGCCGATGAGGGCGACGCGGTACTTGCGGCTTTCCGCGCCCAGCACGGGCAGGCGCGACCAGGCGAGCGAGGCGGCGGTGGCGGAGGCGAGAAAGGTGCGGCGGGAGGTCGGGGTCATGACGCGAAGATCAACGGCGCCAACCGGCCGGGTCAATCGCGAATCGTCGGCTTGGGCCGCGCCGCGCGCCGGACATGGACCAGCTCGCGCACCAGCGGATTGGGGAAGCGCCGGCTGGGAGTGACGGCATAAAAGGCCTCGCTCAAGCGCGGCACCTGGCAGCGCTCGACCAGCACGCCGGATTCGAGCTCGTCGCGCACCACCACCGGTGGCACCAGCGTCAGGCCCTCGGATTCACGCGCCAGCAGGCGCAGCATCGCCATGTCATCGACCTCGGCGGCAATCACCGGCCGGATGCCGGCCTGGTCGAGCAGCAGGTCAAAGGCGCCGCGGATGCTGTGCTCCAGGCTCGGCAGCACCAGCGGCACGCCGCGCAGGTCCTCGGGGAAGTTGAAGGTGCGGCGACCACCGCGCCGGCGACGGCCGACCAAGCTGACCGGCTGCTCGTCGAGCAAGTGGCTGTGCCAGCCGGTCTCGGCATCCCGACGCACCGGCATGTTGGAAAGCACGAGGTCGAGCGTGTGCGCCTGCAACTGCGCCAGCAGTTCGCGCAGGCTGCCCGAGCGGATCACCAGTTCGACATCGGCGCGCGCCAGCAGCGGGTGCAGGAAGGCGAACTGGAAGTTGCGCGACAGGGTCGCCACCGCGCCGACGCGCAGCAGCTTGCGCCGGCCGGCGGCGCGGTTCTGCAGCAGGTCCATCATCTCCTCGCCGGCCTGGAAAATCGTCTCCGCGTAGTCGAGCGCCACACGCCCCGCCTCGGTGAGCACGAGCGACTTGTGCTGCCGGTCGAACAGCGGCTGGCCGAGGCTTTTCTCGAGGCGGCGCAGCTGCACGCTGAGCGCCGACTGCGACAGGTTGAGCCGCTCCGCCGCACGGGTCAGGCCGCCCTCGGCGGCGATGGCGCGGAAGTAGCGCAGGTGGTGATAGTTGAGGAAGGCCATGGCTTACATTTACCAAAGCGAACGATCTTTGCAAAAACATCTATTGGAGAGAACCCATGGAAAAGCGCACCAAGGCGGCGCCCATGAACCTCCTCGACTCCACCCCCGTCTCCCTCGCCTCGGCCCAGGTGGCCGTGCCGCTGTTCGGACTCGCCCTGCTCGTGCCACTCTGGTCGCACGGCCGGGCCGCCGCCAGCCACGCCGCCCGCCTGATGACCGCCATCCTGATCCTTGCGGTCGCCGCCGCCGCCGCGGTGGCGCTCGGCGGTCCGCTCGGCTGGCAGAGCGCCGGTGGTTGGGTCAGCTTCCGGCTCGATGCGCTTTCCGTCACCCTGCTGACGCTGGTCAGCTTCCTCGGCCTGGTGGTGACCCGCTACGCGGTCAACTACTTGGACAATGATCCCCGCCAGGCACGCTTCACCCGCGCGCTGATGGCGACCCTGGCCTCGGTGCTGCTGCTCGCGGTTGCCGGCAACCTGCTGCAGTTCGTGGTCTGCTGGACGGCGACCAGCCTCTGCCTGCATCGGCTGCTGACCTTCCCCGAAGGCAGCCGCACCGCCGCGCTGGCCGCACGAAAAAAATTCCTCATCAGCCGACTCGGTGACGCCTGCCTGCTCGCCGCCCTGGGGCTGGTTTGGCGCGGCTTCGGCACCTGGGACTTTGCCACCCTGTTCGCCGCAGCGGAGAATCCCGGCCCGGCACAGGCCGCCGTGCTGCCCTGGGTCGCCTGGCTGGTGGTCGCCGCGGCGCTGATGAAGTCGGCGCAACTGCCCTTCCACAGCTGGCTGCCCGACACCCTCGACACGCCAACGCCGGTGTCCGCCCTGATGCACGCCGGCCTGATCAACGCCGGCGGCTTCCTCATCGTCCGCCTGAGCCCACTGCTGGTGCAGGCTCCTGGGGCACTCGACGCCCTCGCCGCGGTCGGCGGCGCCACCGCCCTGTTCGGCTCGCTGGTCATGATGACCCAGCCCAGCATCAAGCGTTCGCTGGCCTGGTCGACCATCTCGCAGATGGGTTTCATGATGCTGCAGTGCGGCCTCGGCGCCTTCGCCCTCGCCATGCTGCACCTGGTGGCCCACTCGCTCTACAAGGCGCACGCCTTCCTTGCCTCAGGCGGCGTGGTCGCCAAGGCGCGGCCCGAATATGGCCCGCGGACCGCGACCCGCCCGCTGGCCCTGATCGGCGCACTCGGCGCCGCCGCGGTGCTCGCGGCCGCGGCCGGATCCGTCTTCGCTGTCACGACCTCCGCCCCGCTGCTGCTCGGCAGCATCTTCCTGATGGCCCTGGCCCAGTTGGTTGCCGCCCTCGCCGCCGGCCCCTGGCGCCCCAGCCTCGCCTTCTGGGGCCTGCTGGCCGCGGGCGGCACCGCCGCGGCCGGTCTCGGCCTGCACCGACTCTTCAGCCACTGGCTGGCCAACTGCCTGCCCGCTTATGCGCCGCAGCATGGACTGGCCGCCCACGCCCTGATGGCCGGCGCCGGCCTGCTCTTCCTTGGCCTGCTCCTGCTGCAGGCCCAGGCGGCGAGCGGCTCGGCGCCCGCCTGGCTGACTCGCCTCTACGTCCACGCCAGCAACGGTTTTTACCTCGGCACCCTGCTCGAACGCCTCACCCGCCGCCTGCGCCCCCTCTGACTTCATCTCCCATCTCCCATCTTCCACATGACTCCCACCCTCTTCCCCCGTCGCATCTTCTGGCTCGACCAAGCCCGCCAAGCCTGTGACCGCATGCCGCCCGTCTGGCCGCTGCAGCGCTTTGTTGCGGTGAACCCTTTCCTCGGCCTGTCCGACCGCCCGTTCGCTGAGGTCTGCCGCCTGATGCAGCGGGTCGGCCATGCCACCATGCTGCCCGACCGCACCCTGTTCCAGCGCAAGCTGCAGACCGGCCACCTGATCCTGACCGACCTCGAGCAGGCGCTCGAGACCGCCCGCACCAGCCTGCCCTTTCCCTGGGCGAAAGAGGCGCGTCGGCTCTCACTCGGCGACCTCAGTCAATGGCTGCATCAGTCCGGGGCACCAGCCGCGGCCGGCGAAAGCGCCCAGCCGCTGCTCAGCGTCGCCGATGGCTTGCCCCACCCACAGGGCGGAACCTGGAGCGAGCGGGTGGCCACCGAGATCGGCAAGTGGTGTGCCGCCTACTGCGACGCCGGCCAGGCCGCCTGGCCGATGCCCTGGCGCGACCTGCCGCTCTTCGCCGCCTGGCGTGAAGCGGCCTCGGTCGATGCCAATCCGGAACTGCTCGGTCTGCCTGGTTTTCGTCAGCTGGTGCAAGGCCTGCCCGCGGATCCAGACGAGGCCATCAGTGTGCTGCTCGACGAACTCGATGTGCCGATGCATGCCGCGGCCGACTACCTGCACCGGCTGCTGCTCGGTCTGGCCGGCTGGAGCGCACACTTGCAATACCTCGCCCGTGAGGGTTCCGCCCCTGACGCCCCCCTGCACGACCTGCTGGCGATCCGGCTGACCTTTGAGGTCGCCCTGGTGCGCCGCCACGGGGCGGACCACTTCCGTGCCGGACTCGCCGCGCAGCCCGCCGCCGAGGCCGGCACTCCGCCGCCGCGCGACCTGATGCTTGGCCTGATCTGGCAGCAGGCGCTGGAAATTTCCTTCCGGCGGCGACTGCTGACGGGCTTGCAACTCGCCCCCACCCGCTCCGCGGCGCCGGTTCGGCCGGCCGCGCAGGCCGTGTTCTGCATCGATGTCCGCTCCGAACCCCTGCGGCGGGCGCTGGAGGCGCAGTCGCCCGAACTGGAGACCCGCGGCTTCGCCGGTTTCTTCGGCCTGCCCATCGAGTTCGTGCCCTTCGGGGGGCGACAGGGCAAGGCCCAGTGTCCGGTCCTGCTCAAGCCCCAGCACCGCGTCCACGAACGCCTGGCCGGCGCCAGTCCGGAAGAGGAAGAACGCGCGCTGCACCGGCTCCATCTGACCCGGCATCTCGGCCAGTCCTGGGAGGCCTTCAAAAGCGCCCCGGTGGCCTCCTTCTCCTTCGTCGAAGCCGCCGGCCTCGGCTACGCCTGGCGCCTCGTCCAGGACAGCTTCGGCCTGCGCCGCTCCGCCAAGGTCGGCGGTTGCCACGGGCATCCCGAGCTCGACATTCCCTTCGAGGACCAGGTCGCCCTGGCACGCGGCGCGCTCAAGAACATGGGCCTGACCCGGCGCTTCGCCCGCCTCGTCCTGCTCTGTGGGCACGGCGCCAGCACCGTCAACAACCCCTACGGTTCCAGCCTCGACTGCGGTGCCTGCGGCGGTCATGCCGGCGATGCCAATGCGCGCACCGCGGCCGCCCTGCTCAATGCCACGCCCGTGCGCGCCGCCCTGGCCGAACACCACGGAGTGACCCTCCCTGAGGACACGGTTTTCCTCGCCGGCCTGCACGACACGATGACCGATGAGGTGCGGCTGTTCGATACCGACCGGGTGCCGGCCAGCCACGCCGGCGACCTGCAGCAGTTGCAAACCTGGCTTGAAGCGGCCGGCACGGCGGCGCGGCGGCGGCGCGCCACCACCCTCGGTCTGGCAGCCAGCAACGCCGATCGCGACCTGCGCAGGCGCAGCCGCGACTGGTCGCAGGTGCGGCCGGAGTGGGGCCTCGCCGGCAACGCTGCCTTCGTGGTCGCCCCACGCTCGCGCACCCGCGGTCTCGACCTCGGCGGCCGCGTCTTCCTGCACGATTACGACCGCGCCGCCGATGCCGACCTGTCAGTCCTCGAGCTCATCCTGACCGCGCCGATGATCGTGACCAACTGGATCAACCTGCAATACTACGCCTCCAGCGTCGACAACCGCCTCTGGGGCAGTGGCGACAAGGTCAGCCAGAACGTCGTCGGCACCTTCGGTGTCCTTCAGGGCGGCGGCGGCGACCTGCGCACCGGGCTACCCCTGCAGTCGGTGCACGACGGCGAACGCCTCGTCCACGAGCCTCTGCGCCTCAGCGTCCTGATCGAGGCGGAGCGCGCCGCCATTGATGGCATCCTGGCGCGGCACCCGGGCGTATCCCAGTTAGTCGAGAACGGCTGGCTCCATCTGGTCGCTCTTGAGGATGACGCTCAAACCTCTTGGCTGCGACAGTCCAGCAGCGGGTGGCGGCGCCTCTGATCTTTCCCCCAAATCCTGCCCTTGGAGCTCAAAATGGTCGCGGACGGAGTCGGGAGCCTCTTCGCGGACCAGCCCCGGGGGCGGGACCTGGGGGGAAAGTTTAGGACGCAATGCGCTCCGCGCCGAAGTGGGGACGCAGGGCCTCGGGAATGAGGATGCTGCCGTCCTCCTGCTGGTAGGTTTCGACCAGGGCGACAAACAGTCGCGCCAGCGCCGTGCCGGAACCGTTGAGCGTGTGGCAGAAGCGGTTTTTGCCGTCTTCATCCTTGTAGCGCAGGTTCATGCGCCGCGCCTGGTAATCGCCGAAGTTCGAGCAGGAGGAAACCTCCAGGTAACCGCCCTGGCCGGGCGCCCAGACTTCAATGTCGTAGGTCTTGGCCGAACCAAAACCGAGGTCACCGGCGCAAAGCTCGATGACGCGGTAGTGCAGGCCGAGCAACTGCAGCACCGTTTCGGCGTCGGCCGTCAGCTTTTCCAACTCGTCCATGCTGGTCTCTGGCGCGGTGATCTTGACCAATTCCACCTTGTCGAACTGGTGCATGCGGATCAGACCGCGGGTGCCGAGACCGGCGCTGCCCGCCTCGCGACGGAAGCAGGGGGTGTAGGCGGCATAGCGGATCGGCATCTGGCCGGGCTTGAGGATCTCCTCGCGGTGCAGGTTGGTCACCGGCACTTCGGCGGTGGGGATCAGGTAGAGGTCGTCGACGGCGCTGTGGTAGACTTGGTCGCCAAACTTCGGCAGCTGGCCGGTGCCAACCAGGCAGGCGGAATGGACCAGCAGCGGCGGGCTGATTTCCTCGTAGCCATGACGGGTCGTATGCAGATCGAGCAGGAAATTGATGAGTGCGCGTTCCAGGCGGGCGCCGGCACCGCGGTACACGGTGAAGGCGCTGCCGCTGATCTTGGCGCCAGCCTCAAAGTCGAACAGGTTGAGCGCCTGCCCCAGCACCGTGTGATCCTTGGGCGTGAAGGCGAAGGTCGGAGCCTCGCCCCAGACGCGGCGAACCGGATTGTCCTCGGCCGTGCTGCCGGCCGGGCAGGCTTCGTGCGGCAGGTTGGGCAGGCCGAGCAGCAGGTCGCGCTGAAAGGCGTCGGCCGCATCCGCCTCACGGCCGATGGTGTCGATGCGATCGCCGATGCCGCGCACCTCCGCCTCCTGGGCGCTGGTGTCCTGGCCGTTTTTGCGACCCATCCCGATTTCCTTGCTCAGCCGGTTGCGCTCCGCCTGCAGATGCTGGCGTTCGGTTTCCGCCGCACGGCGGGAGCTGTCGATCGCCAGCAATTCATCCACGGCCGGCGCCCACTCCGGACTGCGGGCGGCGAGACGGCTTTTGACGAGGTCGGGGTTGTCGCGGATGAGGCGGATGTCGAGCATAGAGCCCGTAAAGTAATGGCGGAAGCGCGGCCTGCCAAAGGCAATTTCGGTGTTCTCCGCCGCCTTGACAGGAGTCGCCGCGCCCCTTCGTTGAAGATCTCATGAAACGCCTTGCCTTCCTGTTCACCCTTGTCTCGCTGACCACCTTCCTGCAGGCCGCCGACAAACCCAAGGATGTCTCGGTGAACGAGGCGCAAAAGCTCATTCAGGAAGGCAAGGTACTCGTGCTCGACGTGCGCACCCCAGAGGAATTCAAGGAGGGTCACATTGAGGGCGCGGTGAACCTCGACTTCAATGGCAAGGACTTCGCCGCCCAGGTCAAAAAACTCGACCCCGCGAAGCCGGTCCTCGTCCACTGCCAGGGCGGTGGTCGCAGCGGTCGTTCCCTGCCCGTGCTCGAGCAGGTCGGCTTCCCGCAGATCTATCACCTGCACGAAGGCTTTGGCGAATGGGAAGCCGCGGGCAAACCGGTCAAGAAGTGACAGGTTGGTCCCCCGCAACGCAACGGCTGGGTCGCCTTCCACAACCGCCGCTTCAGGTAACCCCTGATCTCAAATCGCGCAACGCATACAGCCGCTCCTCCCGCGCCAGGCCCCGCAGCAGCCGCGCCCCCGTCTTCCGGCTGGCGCCAAATCGCTCCCGCAGCGCTCCAAACACTCCGTTCACGTAGGACCGACTGCCTATCACCGCACCCTCGGTGAAATACCTCACCCGACAGCGCAGGTACACGCTCCCCGGCAGCCGCCCGCCCTCCGCCACCACCTGCCGCGCCGCCTCGCGGCTGAAACCCGCCCGCAGGGGTTTGCCGTCCTTCCCCACGCCCCGCTCCTCCCCGCGACCATACAACAGCGCCCGATGCCGCTCCAGCACCTCGCGCTTCCTCTGCCGC